>NZ_JBEXFG010000007.1:130116-181260 GCF_040606675.1 Streptomyces sp. NPDC005393
CCGCCGTCGCCCAGCACCACCCCGGGCCCGACCGACGAGCCGACCGAGCCGGGCGGCGAGTGCACGGACAGCGGGGACTACAACGAGGACCCCGACCTCTCCACCACCCTCGTCGGCCTGCCGTCGAAGGTCGTGGCCGGAAGTGGTTTCCACGGCTTCAAGTTCCAGGTCAAGAATGACTCGGACCGCACCTACCAGCGGGTCGACTTCGGTGTTTTCGCGGGCACCGCGCACGAGAACATCCCCGATGGGACCGGCAAGTACCTGACCCTGCAGTACAAGGACCCCGAGTCCGGCGCGTGGAAGGCCATCTCCACCGACGAGAACGACCCGGGCGCGGGCTACGTCGGCTACACCGATGTGCGTCCGCACGAGACCCTCACCGTCGACCTGCGGCTGAGCGTGGCCAAGAGCGCGCCCGAGGGCTTCGGCTACGCCGTCAGCATCGGCGTGTACGCGGACGACGAGGGCAACTGCGTCTTCTCGACCGGTGAGTACTACGAGTTCGACGTGCTCAAGGCCGGTTCGGAGCCGGGCCACGTGCCGCCGTCCAAGCCGGAGCCGCAGGGTGGCAAGAAGCCGCTGCCGCACAAGCCGGAGGGCAACACGGAGATCAGCCCGAAGGGGAGCCTGGCTGAGACCGGGTCCTCCTCGGCGCTGCCGACCATCGCCGTGATCGGCGGCGTGGCCATGGTCGCGGGCGGGGGCGCGGTGTTCATCGTCCGTCGTCGTCGCACCGGCGGCGCCGCCGCGTAACGGCCTGACGGCCGACGCGCAGGTATAGGCAGCCGCAAACGAAGGGGGCCGCTCCCGGCACGGGAGCGGCCCCCTTCTCGGTGGCGGACGTCAGCTCTCGGGGGTGGCCGGGGGAACCACCGGCACCGGGAGCAGGGGCAGCTTCAGCGCCCCGAAGGCGTCCGCCGGGACCGCCGGGGCGGTCGGCTCGACCGGCGACAGGCGTTCGTACGACTCGCCCTGGGCCGGGCGGGGGTCGGGTTCGCCCCGGTTGGGCCACAGCGACATCGCCCGTTCCGCCTGGGCCGTGATCGTCAGGGACGGGTTGACGCCCAGGTTGGCCGAGACGGCCGCGCCGTCGACCACATGGATGCCCGGGTGGCCGTACAGCCGGTGGTACGGGTCGATGACGCCGTCCTCCGGGGAGGCTCCGATGGGGCAGCCGCCGAGGAAGTGGGCGGTCAGCGGGGTGCCCATCAGTTCGCCGACGTTGCTCCCGGCGAAGCCGTTGATGGAGTCGGCGATGTGGCGGGCGGCCTCGGCGCCTTCCGGGATGTGGTCGGGGTTGGGTTCGCCGTGGCCCTGGCGGGCGGTGAGGAGGCCCTTCCCCAGGCCCTTCGGCTTGCGGTAGGTGGTCAGCGAGTTGTCGTGGGTCTGCATGACGAGGCCGATGATGGTGCGCTCGGACCAGTGGCGGTTGGACAGGGAGCGCAGGGCCAGGATGGGGTGCCTGAGGCTGTTCCCGAGGAAGCGCAGCCAGCGCGGGGCGCGGCCGCCGTGGGGGATCTGGAGGATGGAGAGCATGCCCATCGCGTTGGAGCCCTTGCCGTAGCGGACGGGCTCGATATGGGTGTTCTCGTCGGGGTGGATGGACGACGTGATCGCGACGCCCCGGGTGAAGTCGGCCCGTTCCTCTCCCCCACGCACCGCGCGGCGGTAGCGGCGGTCGGTGGTCTGCGCGCCCACCAGCGCCTCGGAGTTCGTCCGCGTGAGCATGCCGAGCCGGTCCGAGAGGCGCGGCAGCAGCCCCTTGTCCCGCATCGTGTGCAGCAGCGTCTGTGTGCCGTACGTACCGGCGGCGAGGACGACGTACCGCGCCCGCAGGGCCTTCGGCTTGCCCTTGCGCCGGTTGTCCGTCGGGACCGTGGTGACCTGATAGCCGCCGCGCGGATCATCGCTCAGGGCGACGACGGTCGTCATGGGGTGGACGACGGCACCGGCCTTCTCGGCGAGGTGGAGATAGTTCTCGTTGAGGGTGTTCTTGGCACCGTGGCGGCAGCCGGTCATGCACTCACCGCATTCGGTGCACGCCCTGCGGGACGGGCCCGCGCCGCCGAAGTAGGGGTCGGGGACGGTCTGCCCCGGCTTGGCCTCGGCCGTGCCGGCCTCCTCCCCGCTGACGGCGTCATGGCCGTCGCCGAAAAAGACCCCCACGGGCGCCATATGGAAGGTGTCCCCCACCCCCATCTTCTCGGCGGCCGCCTTGAGGTGCACATCGGAGGGGGTGAGCGTCCGGTTGAGGCGCACTCCGAGCATCCGCCGCGCCTGGTCGTAGTACGGCCGCAACTCCTCCTGCCAGTCGGTGATGTGGCCCCACTGCGGGTCCCGGAAGAACGGCTCGGGCGGCACGTACAGCGTGTTGGCGTAGTTGAGCGAACCGCCCCCGACCCCTGCGCCCGCCAACACCATGACCTTGCCAAGGACATGGATGCGCTGGATGCCGAAGAGGCCGAGGGCCGGGGCCCAGAGGTAGTTGCGGAGGTCCCAGGAGTTCTTCGGCAGGGTCTCGCGGGTGAAGCGGCGGCCGGCCTCAAGGACACCGACGCGGTAGCCCTTCTCGCTCAGCCGCAGGGCCGATACAGATCCTCCGAAGCCCGAGCCGATGACGATGACGTCGTAGTCGAACTCGGCGCTCTCGTCAGCCTGATTCTGCCCCTGATTTTGGGCGCACTTGTCCCCTGACACGGGTACCTCCGTTAATATGTGCTGGTCAGCGCAGGCGCAGAGCCTTCATCGCGCGCAGGCTGCGGGTCATGAAGGCCGCGTACTTCTCATCCGTCATGCCGAAGGACGGGCCCAGCGGCAGCAGCCGCTGCTGAGCGACCGTCTGCGCCTCGGTGAACTTGAGGATGCCCTCGGAACCATGGCGGCGGCCGAGGCCGGAGTCGCCCATGCCGCCCATGGGGGAGGCGACGCTGCCGTAGGCGGCGGCGTAGCTCTCGTTGACGTTGACGGTTCCGGCGCGCAGCCGGGCGGCGACCGCGCGGCCGCGCCGGCCGTCCTTGGTCCAGACGCTGGCGTTCAGGCCGTAGGGGGTGGCGTTGGCGCGCTCCACCACCTCGTCCTCGTCGGTGAAGCGGTAGACGGAGACGACCGGGCCGAAGGTCTCCTCGGCGCACACGGCCATCGGCGACTCCACGCCGTCGAGGATCGTCGGCTCGTAGAAGAACGGGCCGATGTCCGGGCGGGGGCGGCCGCCCGCGACGACCGTGGCGCCCTTGGAGACGGCCTCTTCCACATGGCGGGAGACGGTGTCCAGTTGCGTCCGCGAGACGAGCGAGCCCATCTCGGCGCCATAGGCGAGAGCCGTGCCCAGCCGCATCGCCTTCGTACGGGCCACGAAGCGCTCGATGAAGGCGTCGGCGATCGACTCATGGACGTACAGCCGCTCGATGGAGATGCACAGCTGCCCGGCGGAGGCGAAGCAGCCGCGCACCGCGCCGTCGGCCGCCTTGTCGAGGTCGGCGTCGCGCAGCACCAGCATGGCGTTCTTGCCGCCGAGTTCGAGGGAGCAGCCCACCAGGCGGGCGGCGGCGGCCTGGGCCACGCCGCGGCCGGTGCGGGTGGAGCCGGTGAACGAGACGTAGTCGGCGTGTTCGACAACGGCGGGCCCGACGACCGGGCCCTCGCCGAGCACGACCTGCCACACCCCGGCCGGCATCCCGGCCTCCAGCATCAGCTCGCGCGCCCACAGGGCGGTCAGCGCGGTCTCGGTGTCGGGCTTCATGACGACCGCGTTGCCCGCGACGAAGGCGGGGATGGCATCGCTGACGGAGAGTTCGAGGGGGTAGTTCCACGGCACGATCTGGCCGATCACACCGCGCGGCTGGCGCAGTTCGGTGACCTTGGTGAGGGTCGGTACGACGCCCAGGCGCGACTTGGGGCGCAGGTAGGCGGGCGCCTTACGGCCGTAATGGCGGGCGGCGAGGAGGACGCCCTGAACCTCCTCATGGGCGTGCAGCCGGGTCTTGCCGGTCTCCAGCTGGATCAGGTCCAGGACCTCCGACTGGCGGCGCGCCAGCAGGTCGTGGAAGCGGAGGAGGACGGCGGCACGGCGGCGGACCGGGGTGGCGGCCCAGGCGCGCTGCGCCTCGCGGGCCTGGGCGAAGGCGGTGGCGACGTCCTCGGGGGTGGACTCGGGGAGGGCGGAGGCGAGGACCTCCCCGGTGAACGGGGTGTGGTTGACGGTGGTGCCGCTGCCCACGACGCCACGGGCGAGCCGGGCGACAAGCTCGGGGGTGACGACATCGGCCGCCGTACGGGGGCCTTGGGGGGCGACCGGATTGCCGTCGGCAGGGGCCGTCGTCGTGCCGCTTTGTGCGCTGGTGCTGTCCTGCGTCTCCGTCATGCGGCTGAGAGTAGGCCGCCGCGGCCGGTTTGGGTACCCGTCGGTAACTCGCCTTCACCGCTCACACACAATCGCGCCAGCGATTGCTGGCGCGACTGTCGGTGCGAGGGGGCGGATCGGTTCAGTCCGTGCCGATGGTGAAGTTCTCTTCGACTTTGACGTTCTTCAGGACGTTGTCGTACAGCTCGTCGCCGGTCTTCCCCGCATCGCCCTGGGCGGGCATGGTCACGGTCAGCTGCCAGGCGATCTTCTTGCCGCTGACGGTGATGTGATCACGGTTCATGTAACGGATGCGGTTCGTGTCGGTGCTGGTGCCGTACTCGAAGAACGCGGTGTCGAAGTCCACGGCATCCTGCCCCTGCTGCTCGCCCTTCTTCCTCGCTCCGCTCTTGGCCTCTTCCATCGTCGCCTGGGCGCCGCTCTTGTAGTACTCGACGACCTGCTCCGCCGCGCCCCCGGCGTTCGTGATCGTCCTCCGCTCATCGGACGTCGACGCGACCAGCGAGATGGTGTAGACGCCGCTGGGGTCGTAGAAGGTGACGGCCGGGTTGCTCGCGTCGTCGTCCTTCTGCACCCGC
Source organism: Streptomyces sp. NPDC005393 (assembly GCF_040606675.1). Taxonomy (NCBI): domain Bacteria; kingdom Bacillati; phylum Actinomycetota; class Actinomycetes; order Kitasatosporales; family Streptomycetaceae; genus Streptomyces; species Streptomyces sp. NPDC005393. The sequence continues at coordinate 135,058 of NZ_JBEXFG010000007.1, forward strand.
TTGTAGTTCTCGGGCACGGCCAGGGACGCCCCGAGCAGGTCGCGCTCCTCGCGGACCGTCCAGCCGGACGGCAGGGGGCTCTCACTCGCGAACGGCTTCATGAGGCCCAGCACCAGCGCTGCGGCCACCACCAGCACCACGGCGCCGAGAGCGAACTGGGCCTTGCGGTTCTTGTGCAGGACGGGCGGTACGAAGCGGTTCTGGCTCTCGCTCTGCCCGTAGGCGCGCGTCCCCACCATCGTCGGCACCGCCTGCGGGGGCGTCACCGCCGACTCCAGCGTCTGCCGCACCTCGGCCGCCACCGGGCGCATCGCCGGGTCCTTGCGCAGCAGTTGCATGATCAGCGTGCCGAGCGCCCCCGCCCCGCGCGCGGGCGTCTGCGGCTCGGCCGCGAGCACCGCCTGGAGGGTCGCGGGGGTGTGGCTGCGGCGGAACGGGGACATGCCCTCGACCGCCGCGTACAGCACGACGCCCAGCGACCACAGGTCCGATGCGGGGCCGGGCCGCTGCCCCAGCACTCGCTCGGGCGCGATGAATTCGGGCGAGCCGACGAAGCCGCCCGTCTCGGTGAGCCCCTGCTCGCCCTCGATCTGGGCGATGCCGAAGTCGGTGAGCACCACCCGGTCGTTGCGGCCGAGCAGCACATTGTCCGGTTTGACGTCGCGGTGCAGCACACCCGCCTCATGGGCGGCCGACAGCGCGCCGAGCACCGCGAGGCCGATCCGGGCCGCCTCGCGCGGGTCCAGCGTGCCCTCCGCGAGCCGGTCGCCCAGCGAATGGCCGTGGACCAGCTCCATCACGATCCACGGACGGCCGTCCTCGACCACCACGTCATGGACGGTGACGACGGAAGGGTGGTCGATCCGGGCCGCGGCGCGCGCCTCGCGCTCCATCCGCTGATAGGCGGTCTGCCGCTCACGCTCGGGGAGATTGTCGGGAACGCGCGGCTCCTTGACCGCCACCTCACGGTCGACGATCTGGTCGTGCGCCCGCCATACGGTGCCCATACCGCCGTGGCCCAGGCGGGAGACGAGGCGGTAGCGGCCGCCGATGAGCCGCCCGGTGCCGGGCACGGTCTGCGTGCCCTGCGGCGGCTGCGTGCCCTGCGGGGCCTGAGGCGGCTCGGGCGGGTGCGGAGTATGGCCGCTCCGCGGATCGTGCTGCGCGGCGTACTGCGTCGGCTCGTATCCGTCGTGCCGCGCCTGAGGCGGCGGCGCCGGAGTCGGAGCCGGTACCGGGGCGGCGGCCGGCCCGTGCGGCGGCCGCAGCCCGTAGCTGGTGGGCTCGTTCGCCCGTCCCCCGTCGTTGGTCATGAGCTCATCATTACGCCCGGCGGTATCGTCCGCTACCGCCCTCCGGTTGCTGAGACCGCTCGTGACAAAGCCGTTGCGACCGTTCAATCCATACCTGACAGAAGATGACCGATACCAGCCATACGGTCGCCGTCATGAGCCACTCCCTCCCCCACCGCCCCCGGATCTCCGCCGATCAGCGCCGCGCCCGCCTCGGGCGGCGCCATCTGCTCGTGCCCTCCACGCGCGCGGCCACCGCCGGGGAGGTGGCGGACGCGCTGGTGGGGCTGCACGCGTCCGACCCCGCGACCGTCTATCTGTCGGCATGCGCCCGGCTGCGCGAGCCGTGCGCCGAGGCGGTCGACCGGGCGCTGTACGACGACGTCTCACTGGTGAAGCTGCTCAGCATGCGCCGCACGCTCTTCGCCGTGACGACGGACCTCGCCCCCGCGGTGAGCGCCGGGGCAGCGCGGGCGATCGCCCTCAAGGAGCGCGCCACGCTCATGAAGCATCTGCGGGAGGGCACGGAAGGCGCGGAGGGCTGGGACGAGCGGCGCCTCGCACAGGTCGAGAAGGAGGTGCTGGCCGCGCTCGCCGAGCGGGGCGAGGCGACGACCGCCGAGCTGTCGAAAGATGTGCCCGCGCTCCGCGAGACGATCCTGATGTCGCCCGGGAAGCCGTACGAGGCCCGGCAGAGCGTCGGCAGCCGGCTGCTGCGGCTGCTCGCCTCCGACGGCCATGTGCGCCGCTGCCGCCCGCGCGGCTCCTGGACCAGCGGCCTCTACCCCTGGGCGCCGGCGCCCGCGCTCCCCGAACTGCCGGTGCGCAAGGCCACGGCGGAGATCGCACGGCGCTGGCTCGCGGCGTACGGGCCCGCCACCGAGGCCGATCTGAAGTGGTGGACCGGGTGGACGGTGACCGACACCCGGCGGGCACTGGCCGACACCGGCGCGGTCGGCGTGGAGTTGGCGGAGGGCCCGGGGTTCGTGGCGGACGGCGACGACGGGCCGGTGACCGAGACCGAGCCCTGGGCCGCGCTGCTGCCGGGGCTCGACCCGACGGCCATGGGATGGCGGGGGCGCGACTGGTATCTCGATCCGGCCGATGTGAAGCCGCTGTTCGACGGCAGCGGCAATATCGGCCCCACGGTGTGGTGGAACGGGCGGATCGTGGGCGGCTGGGCGCAGCGCGCCGACGGGGAGGTGGTGTGGCATCTCTTCGCCGACCGGGGGCGGGAGGCCGAGGCCGCGGTGGAGGCGGAGGCGGCGCGGCTGAGCGGCTGGCTGGGGGACAGGCGGCTCACCCCGCGGTTCCGTACACCGCTGGAACGCGAGCTGGCGCGATAGCCGGACGGATCAGCCCTGCCCACCGGCGGACCGGCGCACGGCGGCGCCGGGCTCCTTGTCGGATGATCGACACACCATGGGAACAGAAGACCGGCGGCCCGCTCCGGCGGGCGATTGAGTCCGGGCGCGGCATCGGGGAACGTAGAGCCTGCCGATGTTAAGGGGCGGACCGCGGCCGCCCCGCATCGGACGGACGACCACGAACCTCAGCTGCTCCGGCCGGGGACACCTCCCAGCGGTAGCCGGGGGCGAGCCGAAAGGTCGCGACGCTGCCGAAGCTCGCGACGCTGCCGAAGCTCGCGACGCTGCCGAAGCTCGCGACGCTGAAGCCCGCCCCGGTGCTCCGGCGGATGAACCGAAAGGGCGCACCGCGGTGGACCTCGCCTCGGTGCTCCGGCCGGGGACACCTCCCAGCGGTGGCCGGGGGCGAGCCGAAGGGTCGCGACGCTGCCGAAGCTCGCGACGCTGCCGAAGCTCGCGACGCTAAAGCCCGCCCCGGTGCTCCGGCGGATGAACCGAAAGGGCGCACCGCGGTCGACCTCGCCTCGGTGCTCCGGCCGGGGACACCTCCCAGCGGTAGCCGGGGGCGAGCCGAAGGGTCGCGACGCTGCCGAAAGGGAGAGCGCGCGGAGGCCCCGAGGGCTGCGATCGATATGCGGCTACCGCCGCGCGAGGGGCCGAGCACGGTCGACCGTCGACCGGGGGTCCCCCCGGCCGAAGGCTGGGGGAGGCTTGAGCGCCCCGGAGGCGAACCGAGCCCCACAAGAGGGGAGCCGCCCCGCGGCGGGGGTCCACGGGGCGGCAGCTGGGGCCGGCGCGGCCGATGGCGCCGGTGGGGGGACGGTGGCTAGCCGGTGACCTTCCAGGTGCGGGAGTCGGCCAACTGCTTGCGCAGCGCCGGGTCTTTCACCGCGCCCGTGTCGTCCGTCGCCTTGGCCGTGACGGTGTGGGCGGCCCCGTCGGACGGGACGCCCAACGACGCCGGGGTCACGGTGGTCTTGCCGCGCGCGGCGGTGACCTCGGCCCCGTCCGCGTACCACTTCAGCGACGCGCTCTTCGGGACGCTCACCTTGACGCTCGCCGTCCGCTTGACGGGCGTGCTTGTGGCCGTCCCGCTGCTGAGCACGCTCGCGTAGCGGTAGAAGCCCGCGATCATCGCCTCCCGGCCGGGCAGGTTGAACTCCTGGCCCAGGGTGCGCATGATCGAGTCGTCGGTGGGGCGGTTGATGCCCTTGGGGTAGTAGCCGCCGCCCACGTACGCGCCGACCTTGCCGCCGTCCGGCGAGGTCTGGCCGATCCAGCGGTACCACTTCTTCTGCTGCGCGGTCAGCTGCGCCGCCGTCAGCTTGGTGGCGTTGGGCTCCTCGGGCTCGGCGCCGGTGTAGGTGCCGTACTCCGGATAGAAGTACTCGTCGGCGAGCTTGCCGAGCGAGTGGCCGGTCTCATGGACCGCGACCTGGTCGGAGTCGGGGTCGTCGGAGGAGGCGGTGGCGACGCCGTCGTAGCCGACCTGCGAGGTGACGGTGTAGCCCGCGCCGCCGTACTTGGTGGAGTTGGACAGGACGACCACGAGATCGGCCTGCGGTGCCTTGGCGGCGTACGACTCGACTTTGTCGGTGTTGACGCACAGCAGCCGCTCGGTGTCGTCGCACCAGAAGTACGAGTCGAGGGCGGTGTCCTTGACGACGTCCTTGGACGGGTCGCCGGAGACGCCGGACTGGTGGGAGACGGCGTCCACGGTCCAGACGTTGAAGAGGCCCTTGTACGAGGCGTACGGCTCGACGGCGGACATCTGGTCCCACTTGGAGCGCGCGTCGGCGTGGAAGTCCGCCTGCCGGCCGGAGGTGTAGCCGTCGCCGATGAAGACGACATCGAGCTTGTCGGCCGTCGGGCCGTTCTGGACGAGGGAGCCGACCTCGCCGTCGGCGGCGGCCTCGGTCGCGGACAGCGTGCGGTCGGCGCGCAGCAGCCGCTGCGGGGTGGCGGCCGGGACCTCGGTCTGACGGGGATGGGAGCCGGGGCCGGTGAAGTACTCCACGTCCTGGGTGCGTGGGGCGCTCTCGGCCGCGGCGGCAGTCGTACGGGACGACGGAGTCGCGGTGGCGGCGGCGGTCGTGGCGGCGGCCGCCGCCAAGGCTATGCCTCCGGCGACGGCCGCGCTGCGCAGAGAGATGCGTCGGCGTATGTGTCTGCGCACGGTGGCTCCCGAAGTCTGTCCCGTAACCGGCTAGTTAAGCGGGGTTAATTCGCCGCTCAAACTATGGGCTGTGGGGAGCGTCGAGCAATGGGAACTAGGGAAGTGGCCAGAGAAATCCGGCGGGGGCAACCGGATGGGCTGTCAGCCCCGTCACGGGGCCTCGTCGCGCGCCAGCCGCAGCAGCCGGTCCAGCACCCTGTGGCCGCCGGTACGCACGCCGTCGTGCTCGAACTCGTCCGTCACCCAGGTGCGCAGACCGCGGATCGCACGGGCGGTGTCGAGGGACTGCGCGGTGTCCACGTACAGGTCGTCGTGGTAGATCGCGGCGGCCACGGGCACCGTATTACGGGCGAGCCGCTCGGGGTCGTACAGCGGTCCCCAGCCGGTGCGTTCGGCGAGGAGCTCGACAGTGCGGCGCAGCGGGCGCAGCGCCGCGTGGGTCTCCAGCATCCAGGGGTGCACGGTCTCGCCCGTGAGGAGCACCGGATGGTCACCGGCGACCGCCTTCTCCGCGTCGAACCGTGGGAACTCGGCGCGGATCCGGTGGGCGGACCAGTGGGTGGCGGTGCCGTCCTGGGCGTAGATGGACTCGTGCAGCAGGGTGTACAGCGGGCTCGCGGCGCGGGAGAGCACGGCCGCCACCCGCTCCCGGAACGCGTCGTTCAGCCGCGGTCCGTCGGGGGTCGGCGCGAACGCGTCCTCCAGGAGGTAGTGGAGGTGGTGCGAGCCGTCGCCGGTGCCCAGCAGGATGCCGAGCTGCTGGAAGGCGGCCGGGGTCAGGGTGGTGCCGTCCGGCAGCACCTCGTCGTGCGCGGCCAGATGGCGGACGATCGTGCGGACGGCCGCCGCGTCGCCCGGATAGCGGGCGTAGTGCGCGAGGGTCTTGCGCTCCATGCGCGGATAGGCGGCGCGGTAGACGGCGTCGGCGCCCGTACCGCAGTCGAGCGCGGGCAGTCCGCCGGTGATCAGCGCCGTGTCGAGCCCCTCGGGCGCGTACGAGAGGTAGCTGACGGCGCAGAAGCCGCCGAAGCTCTGACCGAGCACGGTCCACGGCCGGCCCCCGGTCAGCCGCCGCCGGATCAGCTCGCAGTCGCGGACGATCGCGTCGGCGCGGAAGTGGGCCAGATAGTCGGCCTGCCGCTCCGGGGTGCCGCGCAGCGGCAGGGTCTGCCGGGTGGCCGGGGTGGAGCGGCCGGTGCCGCGCTGGTCGAGGAGGAGGACGCGGTACTCCTCGAGCGCGCGGTCCAGCCAGCCGGAGCGGCCCACCGGGCGGTCGGCGCCGAAGCCGGGGCCGCCCTGGAGGTAGACCAGCCAAGGGAGCTGGTCACGCCGCGTACCGGCCGTGTCCCCGGCGACGACCTCTCGGGCGTAAAGCCGGATCAGCTCCCCCTCGGGAGCCTTATGGTCAAGCGGTACGTCGAAGTAATGGTCGGTGAGGAGCAGTCCCGGTTGGCGGACGGTCGTCGTGACGTCCGGTCCGGCCGGTGCTGTTTCCCTCGCCTGCTGCATCTTTCAATCCTCACGTAAATGAACTTAGCTCGGCAATTAAGCTACAGCCGGGGAGAAGAGGGCACGGTGGCCGAGAAGAGCGCCGGAGACGGGCGGGCGGCGGGAGCCGCCGGGGCGGGAGCAGGAGCGCACGGGATCGCCGAAATCGGGCGCCGGGTGCTCCGGCTGCGTACGGAGCGCGGCTTCACCCAGCGGCAGCTGGCCGAGCCCGCCTACACGGCGGCGTATGTCTCCACCCTGGAATCCGGGAAGGTGCGCCCCTCCGAGGCCGCCCTGCGCCATCTCGCCGGGCGCCTCGGCGTCAGCTATGAGGAGCTCACCACCGGCCGCTCGCCGCGCGACGCCACCCGGCTGCGGGCCGGCCTCACCGACGCCCGGCGGGCGCTGGCGACCGGCGCCAGTGAGGACGCGGCCAAGCTCCTCCGGGAACTGCACGCCGAGGCGGAGCGGCTCGGGTTCGCGGAGGAGCGGGCGGCGGTCCTGCTGGGGCTCGGCGACTGCGCGCTGGACACCGGCGAACTGACCGCCGCGCGCGACCACTTCGAGGCCGCCGAGCGGCTGCTCGCCGACGAGCCGCTGCCACGGCGGGTCCCGGCGATCCGCGGGCGCGCCACGGCCCACCTGCTCGCGGGCGAACTGCGCTACTCCTGCTATCTGCTGGAGAGCGCCATCGACGAGCTCAACGCCTCCGGGCTGCACGACCCCAACGCCCTGCTGCTGCTCTATACGGCGGCCATCGCCCCCTACATGGACATGGGGGCGCACGGCCGCGCCGTACGCGCCGCCGAGCTGGCGCTCGCGCTTGCCCCGAGCGTGGACGACCCGGGGCTGGTCGCCCGGATGCACCGCGGCGTCGCCCGCACCCTGATCGCCGAGGGCCGCACCGCGGAGGCCGACGCGTCCCTGGCCAAGGCACAGGAGCTGTACGAACAGCTGCGGATCCACACCGACCTGGCGCACTGCCACTGGATGCGCGGCTATATCCATGCGCAGGACGGCAATCTGGAGCGCGCGGAGCGCGAGCTGCGCATCGCGCGCGACATGCTGGCGTCCAAGCGGGCGGCGCTGTTCACGGTGCAGGTCGAGGTGGAGCTGGCGGATGTGCTGCGCCGGCGCGGCCGTACGGCGGAGGCGGAGGCGCTGCTGCTGCCGCTGCTGGCGCGGTCGCCGGGCTCCGGGGAGGCCGTCGCGCACGCGGTGGGCGAGCCGGAGGCGGCCGGCCTCACCGCGGAGCGCGGCGCGGTCCACGCGGGCGGCGCACACCGGCTGCTGGGCCTGATCGCCGACGAACGCGGCGACGCGGAGTCGGCGGAGGAGCACTACTGCGCGGCGCTGTCGCTGCTGGAGCGTACGGGCGCGGCCGGAGACATGGCCGACCTGTGCCGGCTGCTGGGCGATCTGCTGCGGCGCGAGGGGCGGCTGGAGGCCGCCATGGACGCCTACCGAACGGGCCTCGGCCACCGCGCGGCCCCCGGCACCACCACCCTGGGCCCGGCCCCGGCCGAACCGCCGATGTGAGAGACCGGCAGGAGCGGCCCGATGTGAGGTGCTCGGGTGCGACGGTGCGGCGGGGCGCCCGCCGACCGCCGGGTCCGCCTCCCCGGGGCAGGCCGCTGCCCGCGCGGGGGCGGGCCTGTTGCGCGCGGCCCGCGGCGCGATCCCGCCCGGGGACGGCGTCCGCGCGGGAGGCGTCCGCGCGGGAAGGGGCAACAGCGCACGCGTGGTGCCCGGCCGCCCGCCGGCCGGCGTGCCCGTCCTGCGGGGATACCCGGAGGCGAAGGCCGGTCCCTCCCCCCGCGGGGGGCCGGTCAGCGCCTGGTCAGGGCGCGCCGCGCGGCGGGCGGCCAGGGGATGCACAGGCCGCCGCGTGTGGGGGTCGCGGCGGCCTGCACGCGGCATCACCCCGCTGCCGGTCCGCCGACAGCGCATCGGGAGGCCCTCCGGCACGGTCGCGGGGCTGGGGTTCGGGACGACCCCGCGGGGTGGTGCGGCACGAGACCCACTCTGCCGGGTGAGCGAGGGGGAGGACATCCGCCGCTGGTCTCCCGTCACCCCCGCCGGTCGGCGGGGGTGATCCCCCCAACTGGGCGGAGCCAACGGCTCCATATTCCCGCGGCGATACGGCAGTCTGTCGGAGCAATGGTCATGACAGCCGAGGAGAGGGAGCGGCCGGTGATCCGTGTTGCGGTGGTGGACGACGAGGCACTCGTACGGTCCGGCCTGCGGCTGATCCTGGGCACCGCCCCGGACATCGACGTGGTCGCCGACTGCTCCGGAGGGGCGGCCGTGGAAACGGTGCTCGGCAGCGGAGCCGATGTCGTCCTCCTCGACATCCGGATGCCGGACGCGGACGGGCTCACCGTGCTCAGACAGCTGCGGGCCGCGCCCCGCTCCCCCGCCGTCGCCATGCTGACGACCTTCGACGCCCAGGAGTACCTCACGGCCGCGCTGCGCGCCGGAGCGGCCGGGTTCCTGCTCAAGGACACCGACCCGGAACAACTCGTACGGGCCGTACGGGCGCTCGCCCAGGGCGGCAGCGTCCTGGACCCCGGCGTCACCCGCGCCGTGATCGGCGGCTATCTCGCCGCCGAGGCCGAGGCGACGGCCGCCGAGGTCGTCGAGGCGCTCACCCCGCGCGAGCGCGAAGTGCTCGCCCTGCTCGGCGAGGGGCTGGCCAACCCCCAGATCGCCGAGCGGATGGGGCTCGCGCACAGCACCGTCAAGGACCATGTGCGGGCGGTGCTCGGCAAGCTGGGCGGGCTCAACCGCGTCCAGGCGGCGATCGTCGCCGACCGCGCCGGGCTGATCGCGAGCCGGCCGCCGACGGGCGGCGCCCGATGACGGTCTCCCCGCTGCGGTCGTTCCGCGGTACGCACCGGGGTTCGTCCCTCGACCCGCTGCCGTCCCCGCCCCCCGCACCGCGGCGCCGGCTGCCGCGGTGGGCCACGCACTGGGGGTCGCTGCTCGTCCCCGTCACCCTCGCCGTGGCCGACGCACTCCTCGTCAACGGCGTCACCTTCGGCCTGGAGCTGAATGTGTCGCTGGTCGCCGCGGGAGCGCTGCTGCTGCGGCGGCGCTTCCCGGCGCTGGTCTTTCTGAGCACCCTGCCGGGGATCCTCATCGGGTACGTCTGGTTCGCGCCGATGATCGCGCTCTATACGGTCGCCGAACGCCGCCCCGACCGGCGGCTGCTGGGCATCTCGGCGCTGCTGCTGGCCGCCGCGCACTTCGTCCCGTGGCCCGTCTCCGACTTCGAGCCGACCGCGTACCGCGAGAACACCCTGACGCTGATCGACGCCTGTGTCACCTCGGTCGGCCCCGTCGCGCTCGGCCTGCTGGTGCGTACGCGCGGCGAACTCGCCGCCCGTATAAAGGACCTGACTCGCAGCCGCCGCCACGCGGACGAGCTGATCGCCGCGCAGGTGCTGAGCACCGAGCGCGCACGGCTCGCCCGGGAGATGCACGACGTCGTCGCCCATCAGGTCAGCCTCATCAGCCTGCAGGCGGGGGCGGTGCAGATCAGCGCCGAGGACCCGAAGGCGCGGGAGGGCGCGCGGACGATCCGTGAGCTGTCCGTGCGGACCTTGGACGAGCTCCGCCATATGGTCGGCATCCTGCGCGCCGCCGGCGGCGACCACGAGGAGCTCACCCCACAGCCCCGGCTGGCGGACCTGCCCCGTCTGATCGAACTGAGCGCGCTGAACGTCGCGTACGAGGCGGGCGGGGCGGAGGCGAGGGCGGGACGTCCGGAGGCGGTCGAGCGGGCCGCCTTCCGCATCGTCCAGGAGGCGCTGACGAACGTCCGCAAGCATGCGCCGGGGGCACGGGTGACGGTGCGGGTCAGCGATGCGCAGGAAACGGACGGAGCGGAGGAGGGCGAGGGGGCTGAGGGGGACGAAGGGGCTCAGGAGGACGAGGACGCGCGCGGCTTGCGGGTCGAGGTCCGCAACGGGCCGCCCGACGCGTCCGCCGTGGCCCCCGGACTGCCGGGCGGCGGCCACGGTCTGATCGGCCTGCGGGAACGGGCACAGCTACTGGGCGGCACGCTGGAGGCCGGCCCGACGGACGAGGGCGGCTTCGTCGTACGGGCCGACTTCCCCAAGACGCCACGCATGCCGGAGCCCCGCGCCCAGGGGGTGTCCGGCGCGCCACCGCAGAGGTGACCGGGCGTGAGTGTCGCCGCGCCGCTAACGGAGTGTGCCGTTACCGTGATTCAGCGCGGGCCAGGCCACGACCGCCCGGCCCCGACCCAGCACCTGCTGCGCACGACATCACGGAAGGCAGGACCGGCGATGGAGGCACCTGCCGACGCCGACAGCGGGCAGCCGGAGGTTGTGGTGGGCATCGTCGCCGACCCGGACACACCGGCGGAACTGGCGGAGGAGCTGGCCGAGGAGCTGCCCGAGCTGCTCGCCGAGAACGTGGACCGGAACCTCGTATGGAACTTGCAGGTCATCCGTGATCCGCTGACCGCCGCCGTGCGCGACGACATCGGGGCCCTCAACCTGGCACGGGAACAGAAGGCCCGGGAGAACTGGGACATCGCCATCTGCCTCACCGATCTGCCCCTGCTCACCGACGGCAGGCCCGTGGCGGTCGATGTGGACGCCGAGGACCGGGTGGCCCTCGTGTCCCTGCCCGCACTCGGCGGGCTCTTCCTGCGGCGCCGGGTCCGCCGCGCGATCGTCCAGCTGGTGAAGAACCTGGTGAATGCCGGGGCGATCGATTTCCGGGCGCGAGAGGGCCGCGCCCCCGTCGGGCCGATCGTTCCGGAGCGGACCGCCCCCCTGAAGCGCGCGGCGACGGACGAGGAGATCGTCGATCTGCGGATCGTAGGGTCTCCGGCACGAGGACGCGTACGCCTGCTGCTCGGCATGGTGCGCGCCAACGGCCCCTGGCGCCTGATCCCCGCCCTCGCCAAGGCGCTCGCCGCCGCGCTGGCCACCAGCGCCATCGCCATTATGAACGGGGCCATGTGGAACGTGTCCAGCGCCATCGGGGCCGATCGGCTCGCCGTGGTGACCATTTTCTCGATGGCCGCCATGGTGATCTGGCTCATCGTCCACCGGCATCTGTGGGAACGGCCCGACTCCCCTACCCGCCAGGACCGGGAAAAGGCAGCCCTGTACAACGCCTCCACTGTCCTGACCCTGTCCCTGGGCGTCCTGTGGGGTCTCATCGGGCTCTGCATCGTGGACTTCGCGGTGGCCCTGTTCCTCATCAAGGGCGGAGTGCTGTCCAAGCAGGTGGGCCACTCGGTCGGCTTGGACGAATACGCACGCCTGGCATGGCTGGCGAGCGCGGCGGCCATCGTGGGCGGAGCTCTCGGCTCCGAGTTCGAGAGCGACGATGCGGTCCGCCGCGCCACCTACGGCAAACGGGAACGGCTGCGCCGCGAGCAAAGGGAACGTGAACGCCAAGCACGTGAGCGCGAGGAGTCCGATACCTCAGCGTCCGTGTAGGGTCCGCGACTTGGGGCCCGCGTCTTAAGGGCCCGTCTCAGGCCGAGAGGGAGTCCACCGCGTCCTCGTCGTCCTCGTCCGGCTGCGTGGCCGCCCCGAGGTCCGGATAGACGTCGAACAGCCGCCGTACGCCCAGCGCCGCCAGCACCCGGTGGACATGCGCGCCGTGCGCGGCGCCCTGCGGCGGCAGGATCAGTCTCAGGCGGCCGGAGCACGATCGCATCAGGCGGCGTGCCGCGATGAGCACGCCGACCCCGCTGGAGTCGCAGAAGCGGACCTCGGAGAGGTCCAGCACCACCCAGTGGCGGCCATCGGCGACCGCGTCGTGTACGTGTTGCCGGACCGCGGGCGAGGTCACCAGGTCCATCTCTCCAGAGACCTGGAGAACGACCCACTCCTCCCGCCGGTCCTCCATCACCTTCAACGTCACGCGCTCGAAGCCCTTCGCTCGCCGCTAACCGGAATTCGCTGTTCCAGGGCGGCTGCCCGCCCACTGCCGCATGAAACTCCCCCCGGCATACGCCTCGGGTGACGACCCTATGCCGTGCCGAAGCGTTTCGTCTCGCCCGTCCTGCGCAAAGTGACCGGACCAATACCATGTGCAGCCTCGCCGTGGCGCACTTTGCCTCATGGACGCGCGTTGTGTCAGCCCCCGGCACTACATTCGATATGAAGGTGGGCATAGTGCCTGGAGACTCGACCGGACGACGACTCAGGGATGGGGGCCGCATGGCGAACGACGCACCGCCCCGATGGGACCGCAGGATGCAGCAGCGCCTGGCACGCGGCGAAGCGGCCGCGCTCGGCGAGTTGTACGACCGTTTTGCCTCGCTTGTCCATCATCTCGCGCACCGTGTCCTGGAGGACGAGCCGGCGGCCGACCGCGTCACCCGTGAAGTCTTCGGCTACGTCTGGGAGAACCCGGACGCGTACGACCCCAAGCAGGGCTCGCTGCGCTCGTGGATGGCCATGCTCACCCACCGTCAGGCGGTGCACCGGCTCCGCCGCGCGCAGTCCGCCTCGGCCGACGAGGACGCGCCCACGACCGAGGACCTCGAGGAGCGGATCCGCGAGGCGTCCGTGGCCGCCCGCGCCGACTACATCGTCACCTCCATGCCCGCCCCGCTGCGCGCCGCCCTGGAGCTCGCCTACTTCGACCGCCGCGACTACCGCCAGGCCGCCGCCGCCCTCGGGGTCACCGAGGACGAGGCCAGGCGCCGGCTCCGGCTGGGTCTGCAGCTGCTCTCCACGGCCCATGTCCAACCGCCCCGCGCGGTCTCCCCTCCCGGCTACGGGCGGGCGCTGTGAGCGGGCCCGGCGGCGCGGAGCCCTATGGTGACCACGCCCTCGGCGACGAGCCCGCCGAGGGTTCCGGATCCGGATCGGGTTCCGGTTCCGGATCGGGTTCCGGATCCGATTCCGGTTCAGGTTCCGGTTCAGGTTCGGCGTCCGGCTCGGGGGACGGGAGAGACGGGCCCGGCCGGGGCAGCGCACCGGGCACCCCACCCGCCCCGGCCGGGCCACCCCGTATACCCCCGCCGCGACCGGCCGCCGAGGACAGTGGCCACTGGCCGGGCGCCCTGGACGGTGGGATCCCGGCCCCTCGGCCGCCCACGGCGGCCGAGCCGGAACCGGAACCGGAACCGGAACCCGATCCGGAACCGGAGCCTGAACCCGACCCGCTCGTCCCGGCTCCGGCTCCGGCTCGCCCGCCCTCACATGAGCTCCTCAAGTCGCTGCTCGGCGCATGGGCACTGGCCGCCTGCTCCCAGGAGGAGACCGCCGCCGTCGAGGCGCATCTCAACCACTGCAACGCCTGCGCCGAAGAGGCGCTGCGGCTGCGCGAGGCCGTCGGGCTGCTGCACACCGAGCACAGCCTCGACCTCGACCCCCTGCTCCGCTCCCGGGTCCTCGCGGGCTGCCTGGGCCGCCGCCCGGCCCGGATCCCCGTGCCCGGCTGGGCCGGTGCGTACGACGCGGAGGCCGCCCGGCTGGACGCGCTGCTGCGGGACATGGGCGAGGCCGAGTGGCGGGCGCCGGTGCGGCTCACATGGTTCGACGGGGAGCGGCTCACCGGGCGGGACACGACCGTCGCCGGGGTGATTGGGCATCTGATGGTCGTCGACGGCCTCATCGCCGCCTCCCTCGGCCTCCCCGACCCGCTCGGCGACGGTGCGCCTGGCACGCCGGCGGAGCGTACGGAGGCGTTCTGGCAGGCCGAGCCCATCGAGATGTACCAGGCCGATCCGCCGGGGGTCGTACGGGAGTTGTGGCGCGAACAGGGCCATGCGCTCGTCCGTACGGTGTCGTTCGCCGGGCGCGGGGTCTCGGACCTCGATGTGCCGTACGGCGACTTCGCGCTGCCGGTACGCGACTCGTTCCTGGACCGCGCCTTCGAATGCTGGGTGCACGCCGGGGACATCGCCGAGGCCATCGACTACCCGTATGAACCCCCGGCCTCCGCCCATCTCAAAGCCATGATCGACCTATGCGCCCGGCTGCTCCCCGACACGCTGGCCGAGCGGCGGCGCGCCGGGCTGGCGGCCCCGCCCCGCCGACTGGTCGCGGCGGGCTCGCCGGGCCGTACGCTCCATCTGGAGGTCGAGGGCACGGGTGGCGGCGACTGGTACATCCCGCTGGACTCACCGGCGGCGGTGGCCTCGCCGGAGGAAGCGGTGGCGCAGATCACGCTGGACCGGGAGGCGTTCTACCAGTTGGCGGCGGGGCATGTGACGCCGCATGAGGCGGCGGCGGGCCAGCGCGGTGACACGGAGGCGATCAGGGACGTCCTGTTCGCGACCGCGTCCCTCTCCCGGCTGTAGGCGTCCGCACCGGGTGGCCCGGCCTCAGGCGAAGACGACGGTCCGGTGGCCGTTGAGGAGCACGCGCCGCTCGCTGTGCCACTTCACGGCCCGTGCCAGCGCCTGGCATTCGACGTCGCGGCCCACCGCCACCAGCTGGTCCGGGGTCAGTTCGTGGCCGACGCGCTCGACCTCCTGCTCGATGATCGGGCCCTCGTCCAGGTCGGCGGTCACGTAGTGGGCCGTCGCGCCGATCAGCTTGACGCCGCGGGCATGTGCCTGGTGGTACGGCTTGGCGCCCTTGAAGCTCGGGAGGAAGCTGTGGTGGATGTTGATGATCCGGCCCGACAGCCGCTTGCACAGGTCGTCCGAGAGCACCTGCATATAGCGGGCCAGCACCACCAGCTCGACGTTCTCCGTCCGCACCAGCTCCAGCAGCTCGGCCTCGGCCTGCGCCTTGGTGTCCTTCGTCACGGGGATGTGGCGGAACGGAATCCCGTAGGAGCCCACCAGCTCCTGGAAGTCGGTGTGGTTGGAGACCACGGCCGCGATCTCCACCGGCAGCGCCCCGATCCGCGAGCGGAAGAGCAGGTCGTTCAGGCAGTGCCCGAACTTGCTGACCATGAGCACGATGCGCATCTTCTCGTCCGCGGGATGGATCTGCCAGTCCATCCGGAAGGACTCGCCGACCGCCGCGAAGCTGGCCCGCAGATCCTCCACCCGCACCGGCGAGACCGCGCGGAAGTGGACGCGCATGAAGAAGAGCCCGGTGTCACGGTCCCCGAACTGCTGGCTGTCCTCGATGTTGCAGCCGGTCATGAAGAGGTAGCTCGACACGGCGTGCACGATGCCCTGCTTGTCCGGGCAGGACAGCGTGAGGATGTACTGATCGGGGGCGGAATGCGACTCGCTCATGACTGTATAGCGTCGCACACCCGCGGCGATCCGCGGACCGCCGCGGACCGCGCTAGACCGCCCGCGTCATGATCGCCAGCACCTCGAGGGTCCGCGGCGGCGTATCAGGGTCGTCGCCGTCGTTCGTGGCGAGCCGCACATGGGCCTCGCGGGCCGCCCGTACGGCCTCGGGCCAGCCGTGGTGTTCGAGGTAGGCCGCGACCTGAGCGTCCGCCCCCACCTGGTGCATGATCCTCAGCACCCGTAGTACGGCGACATCGACGAGCGCCGCCTCCTGCGAGTCGCGGAAGATCGTGCCGACGTACTTCTCGGCGGACCAGTTGTCGAGCCAGGTGTCCTCGACCAGCCGGTAGACGGCATCGGTGACGTCCCCGTATCCATCCTGGCCGGCCAGCCAGCACTCCTGCTGGAAGACCGGGTCAGCGAGCATGTGCAGCGCCGAGCGCACATTGCTGCGCCAGCGCCACCACGGCATGTCATTGGCAGGCATACCGCCCATGGTGGTCGAGCGACGGCCGTGACGGGAAGACTTCTCCGAACCTTGCACAGTGGTCGATCGTACGTTCTTCACAGACAGGGACGAGCCGCCCCCCTCTGTTCACCTTCCAGCCACCCTTCATTGGGTTGTCATAACGGCTGCGTTCCGTCCGCGAGGCCAGGATTCATAGCTATGACCGGATGGCGACGCCCCTCCTCCCGCCCTTTCCGAGCCGCTGTCGCGGCACTGTGCACGGCGGTCGGCGTGTCGCTGCTGACCGGCTGCGGCGCGATGCCAGGACTGGCCAAGGGGGCCGACAGCAAGCCCATCACCGTGATGACATGGGCGCCCGAGGGCACCAAGGCGACCAATATGCCGGGGATGCCCGCGATGGCGAAGGCATACGCCCGGTGGGTCAATGACTCCGGCGGCATCAACGGCCGCGAGCTGAAGATCATCACCTGCAACGAGCGCAACGACGCGATCCAGGCCGCCCGCTGCGCCCAGCAGGCCAAGGAGGAGAAGGCCGTCGCGGTCGTCGGCTCGTACAGCCAGCACGGGCGGTCGTTCATTTCCCCACTGGAGGTCGCGGGCATCCCCTACATCGGCGGCTACGGGCTGACCCAGGAGGAGTTCAACAGCCCGTACTCCTACCCCGTCAACGGCGGCCAGGCCGCGCTGCTCGTGGGCAACGGCCGCCAGCTGGCGGCCGTCTGCCACCGCGTCTCCCTCGTACGCCCCGACACCATCGCGGGCGACGAGCTGCCCGAACTCCTCGACACCGGCCTCAGGGCGGGCAAGCGCGAGGGCGCCCATGACGTCCGCGCACCCGAGGACGCGGGCGACTACAGCGACCAGGCCCGCAACGCCCTGGGCGGCGTCGGCGCCGACAGCTCCCTCGGCACCCTCGCGCAGGGCTCGGCGCTGGACAGCTCTTGTGTCACGGCGGCCCTCGGCAATCGCACGGGCACCTTCTTCGACTCCTTCCGACGGGTCCAGGAGGATCATCCGAAGGTACGGATCGCCTCCGTACTCGGCAGCGTCCGGCAGTCCCTCGTCGACAGCACGGGCGGCAGCAGCAGCCCCCTGGAGGGCACGTACGCCACCGGCTGGTACCCGGCCGCGGACGATCCGCGCTGGGACGCCATGAACAAGGTGATCAAGAAGTACGCCTTCGACGACAACCGTATCGACCCCGCCGACCCCGGCACCCAGACGACCTGGATCGCCTACACCGTGCTGCGCTCGGTCCTGATGTCGCTGAACAGCGACGACATCAGCGCCCGCTCCGTGCGGAACGCGCTGGATCACGGCCACTCGGTCAACACCGGCGGGCTGACGCCGACGCTGCGATGGGGATACGGCGACATGCTGGACGTGCCCAACTACTCGCGGATCGTGAACCCCGACGTCACCTACCAGGTGGTGCGGAACGGGCAGCTGGTGCCGGTGCGCAGGGGGTTTGTCAACGTGGCGAAGACGCTGGAGCGCTACAACCCGGCGGTCTGACCGGGCGAGCCGAGCGGGCGGGCTGACGGCCGTTGAGCCGCAGGTCGACGGCGAAGGGCCCGGAGCTCTGCAGAGCTCCGGGCCCCTCGTACGTCTGACCGCCGCTCTGACGGCCGTTGAGCCGCCGCTCTGACGGCCGTTGAGCCGGGGGCGGCGCGGCCGCCCCCGGCCCCCGCGTCACAGCTCGGTGGCCTGGTGCTGGCTGAGCCCGTACCTCGAGGCGATGGGGTTCCAGATCCCGGCCGCCGTCTTCTTGGCGGCGGTCGCCCGGCCGCTCGCCAGCTCGGCCGCGCCGACCCGGGGCGTCCGGCGGGCCTTGCCCTTGTGGCAGCCCTTCTTGCCGCCGCCGACCTGATCGGCCCAGGCCGCGTACTGGTTGTCGGCCGTCGCCGAGGACTTCCACGCCTTGGTGAGGGCCGCGGTCAACTCCGCGTTGTTCGGCAGCTTGTCCACGGAGAGCTTGCCCAGCCGGGCCACCAGCCCATTGCGCTGGCCCGCGGCCGTCCGCAGGTCCGAGGCCGCCGTGGACAGGTCCTTGCAGTTCTTGATGTTGTCCACGGCCTTGATCACCGACGCGCGGCTGTTGTTGCTGTCGGCGAGCAGCGCGTCCAGCGCCTTCGCCTGCGGCTGGGCCGGGTCCGTGGCGGCCTTGCCCGGGGCGTCCTCGGCGGCGCTCGGGGAGGAGCTGCTCAGCGTCGAGTTGTCGCTCTTCTTGTCGTCACCGCCGCCCATGCTGAGCGCGGCTCCGGCGGCGAGACCGGCGATGCCGCAGCCCGCGACGACGAGACCGATGAGCATGGGGCGCGACATACGGCGGCGTCCGCCACCTCCTCCGCGGCCACCACGGCCACCGTGGCCCCCGTGGCCGGGCGGGCCCTGCTGGCTGAACTGCGGCATCTGCTGCGTCTCATCGGGAGCGTCGGCCCCCGCGCCGCCGGCCGCCCCGTCCGCACGGAACAGCCCGTCGAACTCGGAGGGCGGCGGGCGGTCCCCCGGAAGGCCGGGCCGGATCGCGTACGGGGAGCCGCCTGGCCGCGGCGGCTCGGCGGCCGCCGGGACCGGACCCGGCAGCACCGCGGTCTCCTCGGCGGCGCTGGGGGCGGAGTTGGGGGCGGGGGAGGCGGTCTGCCGCTGGCGGTGGGCGCCACGGCCAGGGCCGACCGTGCGCAGCTGGGTGGTGGACTCGGCGGGCGACTCGGGCTTCCCGGGCCGGTTCTCGGGCGGCAGCGGCGCGCTCTTGACCGGGGCGAGCATCGTGGTCGGGTTGTCCTGGGGCGGCTGCGCCTGGCCCAGCACGGGGGGTATGAACTGGGTCGCCTCGGCGTCGCCTGCGGGCTGCTGCGGCAGCATCTGAGTCGCCTCGGCGTCGCCCGCGGATTGCGGCGGCAGCATCTGAGTCGCCTCGGCGGCGTTGTAGGGCTGCGCCGGTCTCTCCGGCGGCGGCTGCGGCGACCAGCCCTGCTGCCCGTACGGCTGCCCCTCGGGCGGCAGCGGCTGCCCCTCCCGCGGCAGCGGGGCGCCGAATCCGCCCTCCGGCGGCAGCGGCGCCCCCGCGGAGGGTTCCGAGCCCGCAGCCCACGGTGCGCCCTGCGGCGCCCCTTGCGGCCCCCAGGGCTGCCCCCACGCCTGCCCACCTGCCGGGGCCGCGTGATGCTGCTCCGAGGACCACTGGTCGCCCTGGGCGGGCAGCACGACACCCTCGCGCACGGGGTGCGGGGGCTGCGCGGGCGGGACCGCAGGCAAATGCGGCTCATTCCCCTGTCCGCTCTGCGTCACCGGGACTCCTTGGCTATGCGGAACTTACGGAATCGTCGGCTCACGCTACCGGTTCACCGGACACCTCGGCGCCCGTCGGCCGGCCCGGAAAGGGAGAGACTGGTCACCGGCTCATCGCCCACACCGCCGTGACCAGCGGCGATGCCCGGAGATGGCGAGGAGGGGGCCGACGCCGGGCCCGGGCCGCCGCCACCACGGCGCATCGGAACAAACCCGGCCACAGCGCTCACAACGCACCGCGTCGCGCCCAGGAATCAGGCGACCTGCACCTCCAGCCGCGCCCCGAACTCCCGCACCACCGGTTCGTCCCGGTACGGCTCCAACCGCTGCTGGAAGTCGTCCAGATACTCCGCGCCCCGGTTCGACCGCAGCGTCCCCAGCAGATTCACCGCCTGGGTGCCGATATGGCACGCCTGCTCCACCTCGCGCTGCTGCACATGCGCCGTGGCCAGCAGCAACAGCCCGATCGCCCGCCGCCGTACGCGCCCCTCCGGATGCCCCTCCAGGGCCTCCTCGGCGCGCCGTCGGGCCGGTTCGGCCTGGCCCAGGTCGCGGTGGCAGTGGGCCAGCTCATCCGCGAGATACGCCTGGTCGAAGTGGCGGATCCACAGGGGCTCGTCCCCGGATTCGTCCCCCACCGCCCGCTCCATGGCATCCAGCGCCCGGCCGGCCGCGGACTGGCACGCCCGCGCGTCCCCCATCAGCGCGTGCCCGCGCGCCTCGGCCGCCAGGAACATCGACTCGGCGCGCGGCGGCACCTGGCCGCGCGAGCCCTCCTGCGCGGCCTTCGCCAACTGGGCGATCTCCCGCGGATTGCCCAGCTGGGCGGCGAGATGGCTCATGCCGGCGGCGAGCACATAGCCGCCGTAGCCCCGGTCCCCTGCGGCCTGCGCCAGCCGTAGCGCCTGGATGTAGTAGCGCTGGGCGAGCCCGGACTGACCGGTGTCAATCGCCATATATCCGGCCAATTCCGTCAACCGGGAGACGGTCGCGAAGAGTTCACGCCCGACCGACTCGCGGTACGAGCCGGCCAGCAGCCCGGAGACGACGCTGTTCAGATAGTGGACGACGACGGGGCGCACATGCCCGCTGCCGTAGCGGTGGTCGAGATCGACGAGCGCGTCGGTCGTGGCGCGTACGGCGGCGACGTCGGACCGGCCGACCCGGGCACCGGCCGTGCGCGCGACCTGGACGTCCGCACCGGTGATCAGCCAGTCACGGCTGGGCTCGACCAGCGCCGAGGCGGCGACCGTCGAACCGCTCAGGAAGTCACGGCGGCCGACATCGCTGCGCCACAACTCGCAGACCTGCTCTATCGCGCCGAGCACGGTGGGCGAGAACTGCAGGCCGACGCCCGACGCGAGGTTCTTGCCGTTGGCCATGCCGATCTCGTCGATCGTGACCGTACGGCCCAGCTTGCGGCCGAGCGCCTCGGCGATGATGCCCGGGGCGCGGCCACGAGGCTGCTGCCCGCGCAGCCATCGGGCGACCGACGTCTTGTCGTAGCGCAGATCCAGACCGTGCTCGGCGCCGCACATATTGACCCTGCGCGCCAAGCCGGCGTTGGAGCACGCGGCTTCCTGGATGAGCGCCTGCAGCCGTTCGTTCGGCTGCCGCGCCACAAGCGGCCTAGCGGCCATGGCTTTACCCCCAGTGACTGCTGTGCGTTCTCGGCGAATCCGTCCCTGTTGATCAGTGATGCCCCGCAGATATCGCAGGTATACGGTGAATGCGGACCTTGCCCGAATTGACCGCATCGTTCGCGTACGGCGCCGACACGAGTCCGGGACCGCCGCCGCGCGCGGCGCGGCACGGCCGCCGGACACTCGTACGCCCGTCACGCATGGTGGCTACCCGCTTACAGAGCCGCAACCCCGCACGCGCCCCCGGTCGTGCACCCATGCGCCCCGTATGCCGTCGCGCGCACCCACCGGACCCCATGTGGGCCCCATCCGGCCCCCGCCCAGGCGGGGGTCCGGCCGTAACCCTTGTTGACGGCGGAAGTTGTCTTCTGCGTGGAAGAGACCATGGACGTGACAGGAACATCGCAGATCCCTCAGCAGCGCGGGGAGCGGCTGCGCGACGCCGCGGTGCGATATGCCGAAGAGCGGCATTGGGACGTGCTCTCCGGCGCCTGGCTGGAGGCCGTGGACGGCATGGAGCGCTGCTCCTGCGCGAGCGCCGACTGCCCGGCCCCCGGCGCCCATCCGGCCGGCCGGGACTGGGTGAACCAGGCGACGGGGAGCGCGGTCGTGGTCCGCCGCATGTGGGCCAAGACGCCGCGCGCCTCGATCCTGCTGCCCACCGGCCGCACCTTCGACGCGCTCGACGTCCCGGAGTCGGCGGGCTGTCTGGCGCTCGCGCGCATGGAGCGCCGTCATGTCGAACTCGGCCCGGTCACCTCCACCCCCGGCCGCAGGCTCCTCTTCTTCGTCCTGCCGGGCGCCGCGGCCAAGATCCCGGACCTGGTACGCAACCTGGGCTGGCCGCCGAACACGATCGACCTGGTCGCGCGCGGCGAGGGGGACTATGTGGTCGCGCCCCCGACCCGGGTGGGCCACCGCGGCCCGATCCAGTGGGCCCGTAAGCCGACCGCCACGAACCGCTGGCTGCCGGACGCGGAGGAGTTGGTCGCCGCCCTCGCCTACGCGTGCGGCCGCGAGCGCCGCCGCTGACGCACCCGGACGCACCGGACACGCCGGGGCACCCCGCCCGTATGGTGGTCGGCGGACGGGGACACGACCGGTCCCCGCATCAGCTGACGTGGGAAGACGGGGAACCGGGTGCCGGAAGAACAGACACACGCCGCACAGCCGACGACGACCGCCGCGGTGCGGGTGAGCGGGCTGTGGAAGCGCTACGGGGAGCAGATCGCGGTCGCGGGCATCGAACTGGAGCTGCCCGCCGGGCAGTTCATCGGACTCGTCGGCCCCAATGGGGCCGGCAAGACCACCACACTCTCGATGATCACCGGGCTGCTGCGCCCCGACTCCGGCACCGTCGAGGTCGCCGGCCACGACGTATGGCAGGACCCGGTCGAGGTCAAGGCGCGCATCGGGGTGCTGCCCGAGGGGCTGCGGCTGTTCGAGCGGCTCTCCGGCCGTGAACTCCTCGCGTACACCGGGCGGCTGCGCGGACTGCCCGGCGAGGAGGTCGACAAGCGCGCCACCCAGCTGCTGGACGTCCTGGATCTGGCGGGCGCGCAGAACAAACTGGTCGTCGACTACTCGACCGGTATGCGGAAGAAGATCGGCCTGGCCGCCGCGCTTCTCCACAATCCGGAAGTCCTCTTCCTCGACGAGCCCTTCGAGGGCGTGGACCCGGTCTCCGCGCAGACCATCCGCGGCGTTCTGGAGCGCTACACCCGCTCCGGCGCCACCGTCGTCTTCTCCAGCCATGTCATGGAGCTGGTGGAGTCGCTGTGCGACTGGGTCGCGGTCATGGCGGCCGGACGGATCCGGGCGCACGGGCCGCTGGCCGACGTACGGGGCGAGGCGCCGTCCCTGCAGGACGCCTTTCTGGAGCTGGTCGGCGCGAACCGGCGCACGGCCGGACAGAACCTCGACTGGCTGGGCGGCGGCGCCCGATGACGCTCACCGACCCGCTCGGCGCCACGGCGCCCGCCCCGCCCGCCGCCCCCACCGGCTCGCCCACGCCCGTCTTCGTCACCCTGAAACTGTCGCTGCTGCGCAACGGGCTGCGGCAGTCGGCGGGGCGGCGCGCCGCGTACATGGCCTCGATCGTCGTCACGCTGCTCTTCGCCGCGCTGCAACTGCTCGGGCTGGTGCTGCTGCGCGGCCATGACCACGCCGACGCGCTCGTCACCCTGCTGACCGCGGTGCTCGCCCTGGGCTGGGCGGTGATGCCGCTGTTCTTCCCGAGCGGCGACGAGACCCTGGACCCGACCCGGCTGGTGATGCTGCCGCTGCGGCCCCGTCCGCTGATCACCGCGTTGCTGGTGTCGTCGCTGATCGGCATCGGCCCGCTGTTCACCCTGACCCTGGTGGCGGGTTCCGCCGTCGCCGTCGCGCACGGGGCGGCGGCCGCGGCCGCGGGCGTGGCCGCCGTCGTTCTGACGCTGCTGCTGTGCGTGGCGCTGGCGCGCGCCGTCGCGACCGCCAACACCCGCCTGCTGACCAGCCGCAAGGGCCGCGACCTGGCGCTGCTGAGCGGGCTGTTCATCGCGATCGGCGCGCAGTTCGTGAACCTCGGGGCACAACAGCTCAGCGGCAAGAACGGCCTCGCCGTACTGGAACCGGTCGCCGGCGTCCTGCGCTGGGTGCCGCCCGCGGCGGCGGTCGACGCCGTCCAGGGCGTGAGCGACGGCTCGTACGCCACCGCCGCCGCCCAGTTCGCCCTGACCGCCGGGACGCTGGCGCTGCTGCTGTGGTGGTGGGCGCGCGGCCTCACCCACCTGATGACCGCGCCGGACGCCTCCACGCTCCAGGCGGCGACGCCCAAGGAGGCGCGGGCGGGGTCCGCCGACGCGGCGGACGCGGCGGGCCCGCTCGGCCGGCTACTGCCCGCCGGCCGCATCGGCACGGTCATGCTGCGCACGCTGCGCTACGCCGTACGGGACCCGAAGTCCAAGGCCTCATGGGCGACCTCACTGGGCATCGGTCTGCTGCTGCCCGTCGTCACCGCCGTACAGGGCAATGGCTCGGTCTATACGGCGTGCTGGGCGTCCGGGCTGCTCGGGATGCAGATGTACAACCAGTTCGGGCAGGACTCCTCGGCCTTCTGGATGGTCGCGCAGACGATCTCCTCCCCGCGTGACGCCTGTCTGGAGCTACGGGGCCGGGCGCTGGCGCTGGTGCTGGTCGCGCTGCCGTACGTCACGCTCGTGGTGCTCGGGTCCGCCGCCCTCATGAAGAACTGGCCCGCCGCCCCGGAGACGCTGGGGCTGGCGCTGGCGCTGCTCGGCTCGCTGCTGGCGACCGGGGCCATGACGTCCTCGCTGTTCCCGTACTCCATCCCGCAGGACAGCGGCTACAAGAACGTCGTGCCGGGGCAGGCGGGGCTCGCCTGGATCAGCATCTTCGGCGGGATGATCGTGGGTGCCCTGGTGTGCGCGCCGGTGCTGGCGCTCACGATCTGGCTGCACGTCTCCGGGGCGCATGCGTGGCTGTGGGTGCTGCTTCCGGTGGGCGCGGTGTACGGCGCGTTGATCACGGAGGCGGGGCTGCGGCTGGCCGCACCGCGCGCGGCGGCGCGGCTGCCGGAGATTCTGACGGCGGTCAGCAAGGGATGAGACGCAGTGGGCGGCGGGGGCGCGGGCCCGGTCACGGCCCCTGCCCCTCGCCGCCCTTCTCTCCCCCTACTGCGGAAACGTCACTGCGCCTTACTGCCGGAACGTCACCGCTAGTCCAGGTACTTGCTGTAGACCCAGCCCCTGGTCCCGGCCCGCATTCCCGAAGTGGTCCGCTTGATGATCTTTCCGTACGACCAGCTCTTCTCGAAGCCGCGCGTACGGCAGAAGTACCGGAATGAATCTCCCCGGTAAAGCGTCCCAATCACTCGGTACTGCTTTCCAGGCCCGGTACGGAATCGGGCGCCACTCGTCGCGACCTTGAAATTGACGTCCGGAGAATTGAACTGGCAGGCCGACGGCCCCACCGCGGACGCGGTCGGTGCCAGAGCCACCGAACCGCCCAGCATCAGAGTCGCCGTCAGCACGACCATCGAGGCTTTACGTTTAAGCTTCACGCAATCTCTCCCCCCGTGGCAGTCGTTATGCATTGCGCGCAGACGAGCGTAGCACCAGCCAATGCGGAAGCCCCGGACCCGGTAATGCCGAGAAGTCGCCGTGCCGGAAGGGAATGTCAGACGAGCGCGGACGGGGTCAGCCCCGCGGCATCCGTATGGCCCGACAACGCCATCGTCAGCTCGAACTCGGCCATCAGCGCCCGGATCACATGCTCGACGCCCGCCTGCCCGTCGAGCCCGAGCCCATACGCGTACGGACGCCCGAGCAGCACCGCGCGGGCGCCGAGGGCCAGCGCCTTGAACACGTCGTCACCACTGCGTACCCCGCTGTCGAACAGCACGGCCATCCGGTCCCCGACCGCCTCCACCACCCCCGGCAGCGCGTCCGCGGCCCCGATCGACCCGCCCACCTGGCGCCCGCCGTGGTTGGAGACGACGACCCCGTCCATCCCCGCCGCCGCCGCGCGGCGCGCGTCATCCGGGTGGAGAATCCCCTTCAGCACGATCGGGCCGTCCCAGTGCTCCCGCAGAAGCGCCAGATCCTCCCAGGTCTTCCCGGGATCCCCGAACATCCCCACAAAGTGCAGCACCGCCGCGTCCCTGTCCTCATGGACCGGCTTGGCGAGCCCGGCCTGAAACGCCGGATCCGTAAAGTAGTTGGCCGTCCCGACGCCCCGCAGAAACGGCAGATACGCCTGATCCAGATCGCGCGGCCGCCACGCCAGCAGCGGTGTGTCCAAGGTGACGAAGAGCGCCGTGAAACCGGCCGCTTTCGCCCGGCCGAGAAAGCTCTTGGTGACCTCGCGGTCCTTCCCCCAGTACAACTGGAACCACCGCTCACCGTCCCCCATCGCCTCCGCGACCTGCTCCATCGGCGTACTGGAGGCCGACGACAGAATGAACGGCACCCCCTGCGCGGCCGCGCCCCGCGCCGCCGCGCACTCCGCCTCCGGATGCATGATCGACAACACCCCGATCGGCGCGAGCGCGACCGGCGCCGGCAGCCGCCTCCCCCACAACTCCACCGACAGATCCCGCCGCCGCACATCCCGCAGCATCCGCGGCAGGATCCGCCGGCGCTCCAGCGCCTCCCGATTGGCGCGCTCCGTACTACCGTTGCCGGCGCTCCCGGCCACATACCCCACGGGCCCCGGCCCCAGCCGCCCGGCGGCCAGCTCCTCCAGCCGTCCGAGCTCGGCGGGCAACCGGGGCACGGCGCCGGTCATCCCGTTCAGGTAGATCTCGTACTGGAACGCCGCCCAGTCCTTGCCGGCCCCGTTCGCGTTCTCGTTCCCGATCATCCGTATCCCTCCGCGCCGCCGTCCTGACGCCTCAGTCGTTTCGGCCCGCGCTCAGTTGGCCTCGGCCCGCGGTCCGCGCCAGGAGGGCAGCAGCTCGTCCAGCAGTGCCTCGGTGCGCGGCGGGAGGCCCCGCGCGCCCCCGTTCAGGGTCTGGTTGCGGGCGACGAGGCCGTCCGCCGTCGACTGGAGGAGGTCCAGGTCGCCGGTGGCGTGGACCGCGCGCAGCAGCTCGTTCCACAGCCGCTCGTCCGCCGGGGCGGTGGCCAGCGCCGCGTTGAGGGACTCGATCGCCCAGGCCGCCCGGTCCGCCTCCAGATGGTGGCTGGAGAGCGCCAGGGCCACATCAGTGACCAGCATCGGCAGCTGGGCCTCGATCAGCTCATGGGACAGCCAGCCGTAGCGGCCCTCGGGACGGTCGGCCAGCAGCGGCCCGCGGGCGAGCGCGAGCGCGTCGGTGAGCAGCCGCTCCCGTACGGAGGCGCGGCGCGCGCCCCGCCCCTCGGTCGCCTCGTGGTGGAGCGTCCGCAACACATCCAGGTCCGAGACCACGGACGCGGCCAGGGTGAGCCGGCCCGTCTCGTCCCGGCCCAGCCGCGGGGTGCCGTCCGGATCGTCGCCCAGCCAGCCGTGCAGCCGCTCGATGAGCGCGTCCCGTACGTCCTCCGTGGCGCCACGAGGCCACAGGGCCGAGGCCAGCACCCGCGGATGGACGCCCTCGCGGTGCAGCAGCAGCAGAGCGAGCGCCTCGTGCAGCAGCGGGCTGCGGTCGTCGTCCGGGGTGTCGAGCCCGATGATCTCGTACGGGCCCACCAGACGCGCGTACACCGCGGGCCGCCCCCGCTCGGTGATGTCGACCATGAAGGGCGGAGGGGCGGTGTCCGGCCCATCGGGGCGCGGCCCCGCGTCGGGGTCGGCGGCGGCGAACAGGTCGACGACCGCGCGGTGCTGGGCCTCGGGCAGCAGCTGCGCCGTCAGCTCCAGGCCGAGCAGCGGCGCGAGCAGCCGCCCATCAGAGGTGATCTCCAGCTCCCAGGTGGCGCCGGGGAGTTCACCACGCCCGGTGCCGATCAGATAGCCGATGCCCAGGCGGCCGGAGTCGGCGGCGAGCCCGGCCAGCCGCGCGGCCTGCTCTTCGGTGGGCTCGGCGGCCAGCAGCACCAGATGCGGGGCGCGCTGGGTGTGCTGCGGACGGCCCGTGCGCCCGGTGAGGACCGAGTCGTGGCCCGCCGCGCCGAGCGCGCCGCGGCGCTGCCGGGTCTCGGCGTCCATGGTCTCGATCAGGGCGTCGACATCCTCGACATGACGGACCCGGGTGGGCGCGAGCGCACCGAGCTCCTGCCCGAACCCGACGAGGGTCACGGTGAGCCGGTCCGACCAGCCGTTGGTGGCGAGTTCGGCCGCGACCGAGGCGAAGAGGGCGGTCCGGTCCGCCTCGGAGCCGGTCAGGGAGACGATGCCGGGGACTGCCTCCAGATTGAGCAGCAGCCGGGCGTCGTCCAGCGTGCCGAGGCTGACCAGGCCCGGGTAGGGGGCGGCGGTTCCGTCGTCCTCGTGCGGCTCCTGCGGCCGGACATCGGCGCGGCGCACCTGCCAGAACGTCTGGTCCTGGCCGGGCTGCCAGGGCGCCGGGGGCTCCCCGGAGGGCGCGGCGAGCTGAAGGTGGATCTCGGCGGCGGTGAGCCAGGCGGCGTAGACGGTCGGCAGCTGGCGGTTCTCGTCGGCGAGCGCGGCGGACAGACCGCGCAGCGCGCTGTCGAGGTCGCGTACGGCGTCCGGGTCGGCGCCCACGAGCAGCGCGTCCTGCGCGTCGGCGGCGGGGCCGGTGGGCGTGAGGTCGATGCCGCTGCCGCGGCCCGTCACCGACATGGCGGCCTGCCACAGCGCGGCCCGGCGGCGCCGGCCGAGGGCGCCCAGCAGCCCGGCGGCGAGCAGCGGAGCGCCGATGAGCGCCTCGGACAGACCGAAGGAGGAGTCCGAGCTGCCGGCCGTCGCGGTCTCGGCCTGCCCGGCGTCGTCCCGCTGCTGGTCGGGCCGGGCGACCGGCTCCTTGTGCACATCGCTCGCGGGGTCCGCCTGCCCGCCGCCCTGCTGCTGGTCGCCGCCGCCCTGCTGCTGGTCCGCGTGCGGGCTGTCGCGGTCGTAGTCCTGGATCTGCTGACGTACGTCCGGCGAGACCTTCGGCGCCTCGTCGGGCATCTCGACGAGCTCACCGCCGCGCGCGTCCGCCGGCATCTCCATGATCCAGCCGGGGCGGATCAGGCTGGCCTGCGAGAGCTTCGAACCGTCCGGCTGCAGACGGTCCTTATTGAGCTCGTAGATCTCCTTATAGCGGCGGCCGTCGCCGAGGTGGCGGTCGGCGATCTCCCACAGGGAGTCATGATGGCGGCCCTCGGGCGGCTGGATGCGGTAGAACTTCGTGTTCTTCCCGGCGTGCCGGGCCGCCCCTTCGGCCCGGTCGCCCGCCGTCGGGTCCACCGCCTGCTTGCCCTGCGGGCGCATCCCCGACTGGGCGCCGTCCTGCCCCTGGGTGTGCGCGGCCTGCCGGTGCGCGGCCTGCTGGTGCGCGCCGGGCGTCTGCTGGGCGGCGGCCACCGTGGAGCGGTGGTTGGCGTCGTACGCGTTCCCCATCTGCGAGAGCCCCGGCGTCAGGCTCGCGGCCGTCGCGCCCACCAGCAGCAGCGCGGCCACCAACTGGCGGGCGAGCAGCTGGCTCGGCCCGGCGCCGGGTATGCGCGACGGCATCCCCACCCCGGACAGCTCGGCCTTCCCCTCGACCAGCACACACGCCGTGAACTGCGCCCAGGCCAGCCACACCACGACCGTGAGCACCTTGATGAAGATGCCCGCGGTGATCGGCTGCCGCACGGTGTCCATCGACGGCATCTGATGCGGCAACGGCCAGCCCACGAAGTACGCGAGCGACCCCGGCACACCGATGAGCAGCACGGCCAGCCCGATGAAGGCGAGGAACGCCTTGACGAAGTCACCGGCCGTACGCTGCGGATTGCGGGGCAGCGGCCTGGGCTGGGGACCCCCGGCGGTGCGGGGGCTGGTGCGTGCTCGAGCTGTGCGCGCCATGGCGGGTTTCCTATGCCGTCGGTGGTCGCCGGGGGTGCGACAGATGCTGATGGGACAACTCTAGTGCTCGT
Source organism: Streptomyces sp. NPDC005393 (assembly GCF_040606675.1). Lineage (NCBI taxonomy): Bacteria > Bacillati > Actinomycetota > Actinomycetes > Kitasatosporales > Streptomycetaceae > Streptomyces > Streptomyces sp. NPDC005393. Next base: position 164,499 of record NZ_JBEXFG010000007.1, read on the forward strand.
CAGTCACGCTCAGTCGGTGCGCGTCTCGGCCGCCGAGCTGCCGTGCACCGTGATCGAGCCCTGGTAGAACAAGCCGGTCAGCACGGGCTCGTAGGTCAGCTGGATCTCGACCTCGACCCGCTCGGCGGTGGCGCTGGTGCAGCGGGACCCGGCGACATCCGCTCCCGAGAGACCGGCCTCGCGCACGAACGCCCGCACCCGGGCGCCGCAGTTCGCGAAGTTGATGGCCGGGCGGCCCTCGCGCAGCGCCTCCTGGTCGAGGTCCTGGGCGGCGTAGCGGGCCGCCTGTTCCGCGTAGTCGGCGGCGCGCTCGCGCTGGGAGATGGACAGGCCGCCGTCGATGACGAAGGCGGCGATCGCCAGGAAGAGCACCGCGAAGATGATGACCGCCGCGGCCCCGGACCCCCGGTCCTCACCGAGCCGCGCCCGCGGCCCCGCGGCCGCGCGCCGCAGCGCCCCGCCCCTGCTCACGCGTTCGCTCACGCCGCCCTCCGGAACGGGTCGATGGGCGAGGTGGCACGGCCCTTGATTGTGCTGCCGATGTCCAGACCGAGCATGCCCAGGCCCCTGACCCGGCAGCTCACCTGGACCGTGAAGAAGCCGCCGGGCTTGAAGCTGCTGCCCGCCATCGACACCTGCGGGGAGCCCTCGCACACATCGCCGAGGTCCGCCTCGGCCGCCTTGCGCGCCTCGCTCATCGCGACCCCGTAGTCGTGCTGGATGGAGCCCGCGCGTGCGGCGTCGCGCGCGGCGCCGTCGACCGCGCCACGGCCGTCCACCAGTTGGCCGAAGGCCACCAGCACCAGGATGAACATGATCATTACGGGTGCGAGGATCACGACCTCGATGGTCGAGAGGCCGGCGTCACCGCTCCGCCCGGAGCCTGCGATGCGCCTCGCGAGCGCCGTACGTCGTACCAGCTCCGCTGACCGCGCCGGCCCCGTAGCCAACCGGCCCTTCATCCCGTGTCCTCCACGAACCGCTCGACCGGGCCCTGCGACCGCGCGTGCACCCGGAACGTCATCCCCGGGAAGATCGTCGGCACATCGGCCTCCACCTGCACGCCCACCGTGTCGCCCTCGGGCTGTACGGGCGTCACATCCGGTCCCAGGAGAAGCTGCGGACCCAGCTGCCGGATGTACTGGTCCGCGGTCGAGGTCGCCTTGCCCCGCCAGCCGCCGGGGTTCTCGTCCGCCTCCGCGCGTGCCTTACGGGCGCCCGCCTGCGCGGCTGCCTGGGCGACATGGTCGGCGAAGAAGTACAGCGCGAACTGCACGGTGGCGAAGATCATGAAGAAGAGCACCGGGGTCAGCAGCACGAACTCGATCGCGGTCATACCGCAGTCGCTCGTACGGCCGCAGCTCCCGCTGTCGCTCGTACGGCCGCCACTCCCGCTGCCGCAGCGCGCGCGACCGCCGTATCCGCGCACCATCGCGCCGCTGTCGCCGCGGGCGGCGTCCAGTCTGCGGCGTACGGCACGGCGCAGCGCACCCGTTCGTCTCATTCGCATCGCTCAGCTCGGTCGCTCGGTCAGCTCGGTCGGCTCGGTCAGCTCGGTCGCTCGGTCGGCTCGGTCGGATCAGTGGGCGGGACGGGCCGTACGGGGCCCGTCAGCACGTCTTGCTGGCGTTGGCACCCTTGATGCAGTCGCCGACCTTATGGGCGCCATCGCTCAGCGCCGAGTTGATGATCGCGGCGACCACGCCGACGATCGCGACCACGACCGCCGAGATGATCACCCACTCCACGGCGGAGGCGCCGCGGTCCGTCTCCTCCGAACGGGCCCGCTCGACGCGGCCCCGCAGAAAGGTGACCAGGAAGTCCACGGCCGGGTGGCCGGTGATCCGGGTTCCGATGTTCATGGTGATGTCCTCTCAAACAGGTGGGGAGAAGGAGCGGATAGCCGCGTCGTCCGGTCAGACCTGGAACACGCGCATCGCCGCCGGATAGATCAGGAAGACCAGAAAGCCCGCGCACAGCAGGAGTTGCGCCACCAGCATCGACTGCGACTTCTCCCCCGCACTCCCCTCGATCTCCGCCAGTTCTCGGTGCCGCATCGTCTCGGCGCGCGATGCGAGCGATTCACGCACCTTCGCGCCGTCGTCCGCGACCAGCGCCAGTGACGCGGACAGGTCCTTGAGTTCCTCGACGCCGAGTTCCTCCCCGAGGTTCCCGAGCGCCTGCCATTGGCTGACGCCGGTGATGCGGGCGTCAGCCAGAGTGTTGCGCACCCGGCGCAGCGCCCACCCGTCGCTCACCTCCGACGCGGCCATCAGCGCCTCGGGCAGACCGCGTCCGCCCGCTAGGTTCATCGACACCAGATCGAGATAGGCACCGATGACGCGCCGCAGATCGCGCCGCTTGTCCTTGGCGTCCCGCCGGATCTCCAGATCAGGCAGCATGAAGAACAGGCCCGCGAAGGCCAGCGCCAGCCAGATGGGGATGGCCGGGCTGCTGCCGAAGCCCATCGTCCACACGATCGCGAAGACGAACGGGCCGAAGACCAGACCGGCCGCCGCCAGCAGCACCTTGGTCGCCAGGAACGACTCCCAGGTGCGCTCCAGCACCGCCAGATCCGCACGCAGCGAGCGCTGCTCCCAGCCCTGCTGCAGATAGAACTCCGCCACCCGCATCCCGACCCGCGCGCGCAGCGAGCCGAACCGCCCGCTGTCCCGCGCGCCCTGGGCACCGGCACCCGCATGCGCCGCGCCGCGCGCCCGCAGCGCGTCGATCTCCGCGACCCGGGCGACCGCGCCGCGCTTGCTGGGCATCAGGGCCCGTACGAGGGCGTAGACACCGAGGCCGAAAACCACGCCGACCAGCACCGGCATCGTCAGACTGCCGTTCATCGCGGCGTCACCTCCTCCCCACGGGGCAGATGTGCCTGCGCCTCCGGCGCCTCATGCGCACCGTCCGCGCCGTGGTCCGATCGCGGCCGTGCGAAGTGGACTCCCGGGTCGTCCCGGGTCAGGAAGCGGTCCGGGGTCTCGATGCTGGAGAGCTTGCGCAGCCACCAGAAGCCGAGCGCGAAGAGCCCGCACACACAGGCCAGCACCAGCTGCCCGACGGGCGTCCCGTACGGCTCGACGAAGTCCCGGTTGAAGACCGACAGGCCGAGCACGAAGGCCACCGAGACACCGATCACGATCTGCACACTGCGCCGGGTGCTGGCGCGCTGCGCCATGACCCGCTGCCGCATGTCGACCTCCTCGCGCGCCGACTTGGCCAGCGCGCCGAGCACCACGCGCAGACCCGGGCCGCGCAGCCGTGCGTTGAGGATGAGCGCGGCGACGATGATGTCGGCCGAGGCGTCATCGATCTCGTCCGCGAGGTCCTGCAGCGCGTCGGGCAGCGGCGTACGGGCGCGCAGCCGGTCGACCAGCGCGTCCAGATGCGGGCGCAACGCCGGTGCGGCGGCGCGTGCGGACGCCGGAATGGCCTGCTCCAGGCCGACGGCGCCCGCGATGGTGTCACGCAGCGACTCGGTCCAGGCCGCGAGCGCCTCGACCCGGCGCATCGCGGACCGCTCCTCGGCCGCACCGCCGAACAGCCGGTCCCAGAAGAAGACGAGCACGGCCGCGGCGACACCGGCCACCACCCAGCGGGTCAGCAGCAGCACCGCCAGCCCCACACCGGCGGCGAGCGAACCACGCCGGCTGGCGAAGCGGGCCAGCTCGGCGGAGCGCCGGCTCGCCTTGGCCTTCTCATGGGCCGGCTTGGCGGGCAGTCCGCGGAGGGCGACGATGAGCAGCGCGAGACCGCCGCCGACGACGACGCCGCACAGCAGGGCGTACAGCACGGGCAGCGAGAGGAAGCCGCCCATAGAGGGGAGTTGCATGGTGTCCCCGTCACCCCCAGTTTCCGGTCGGGCGGTAGCCGTACATGGCCAGTTCGTCGATGCAGGCAACGGGGGCGTGCGGCACCACGCGGCCGTCGGGCATCTCCGCGAACACCTCGCTGGACAGCACCCGGCCGTCCACGCCGTTGACTTCGCGTACGGAGGTGACGGTACGGCTGAGCCGTCCGCCGCTCTGATAGTTGTTGCGGCGCTCGACGAAGACGACGAAATTGACCGCACCCGCGATCAGCATCTGGCTCGCCTCGATGGGCAGCCGCTCATTCGCCTGGAGCGCATAGGTCGAAATACGGTTGAAAACCTCGCTGGAACTGTTGGCGTGAATCGTCGACAGCGAACCGTCGTTGCCCTGCGACATCGCGTTGAGCATCGTGACGATCTCATCGCCCAGAACCTCACCCACGATCACCCGGGAGGGGTTCATACGCAGTGATCGGCGGACCAGCTCCGCCATGGATATCGCACCCTGGCCCTCGGAGTTCGGCAGCCGCTCCTCGAAGGCGACGACATTCGGATGCAGCTCGGGAAACTGATCGAGCCCCAGCTCCAGGGCCCTCTCCACCGTGATCAGCCGCTCATTCGGCGGGATCTCATTGGCGAGGGCACGCAGCAGCGTCGTCTTACCGGCGTTGGTAGCGCCCGCGATCATGATGTTCTTACGGGCCCTGACCGCGCAGGCCAGGAAATTCCCCAACTCCGGCGTCAGCGTGGCGTTTCCCACCAGATCGGCCATGAAGACCTTGCCCAGGCGGGCGCGCCGGATGGACAGCGCCGGGCGCCGGGTCACATCCATGACGGCCGACAACCGCGAACCGTCGGGAAGGCGCAGATCGAGCTGCGGATTGGCGGAGTCGAAGGGCCGGGAGGAGAGCCCCGAATAGGCGCCGAGCACCTGAATGAGCTCGATCAGCTCCTCATCGGTCTCGGCGACCGGCTCCCCCTGCGTCTCACTCCCGTCGGCATAACCGACGAAGACCTGATCACACCCGTTGATGTCGATGTTCTCGACCTCGGGGTCGTCCAGCAGCGGCTGCAGCCGCCCCACCCCGAAGAGCGCGGCGTGCACGGCCGCCGCGTACTGCTCCTCGGTCTCGGCGTCCAGAGGCGCACGCCCGTTGTTGATCTCAGCGCGGGCGTAGTCCTCGAGGATCTGGGCGATGACGGCGCGGGCGTACTGCCGCTCGTCCTCGGTCGACATCGGCGCGGCGCCGGACGCCTGGTCGAGCCGGCGCTGCTCGGCGATGCGGTCACCGGCCTGCTGCCGGAAACGCTTGACGAGCTGATGGTCGACAGCGCTCATCGAGGCGCCCCCGGACCGCGCGCCCCGTAACCGCCGTAACCGCCCTGGCCGCCGTGAGCACCTTGGGCGCCGGGGCCGCCGGGGCCGCCCGGGCCGCCGGGGGCACCTTGGCCGCCGGGGCCGCCCGGCATGGCGGGCTGTGTCCACGCCGCGCCGAACTGCTGGTGCAGATCGCCGACGACCTTACGGGCCGAGCGCACCAGCAGCGACTTGTCCAGCCGCCCGCGCTTGCGCCCGTTCAACTGGTCCGCGCCGCTCGCGTCGTGCGCGATGACCCCGACCACCCGCGCGCCGGCCTGCGCCGCAACCAGCATGTCGTTGACCTGCCCGGCCAGCCGCGCACTGTTGCCCGACTCGGCGATCAGCAGCACCCCGATGAGGGGCGTACCCAACTGCGCCGCACCCCGCTGCCCGCCGTGCAGCTTGGCGGACAGCGCGCCGGCCCGGTCCCTGATCCGCGCCAGGTTCTCCGGCTCCGTCCGGGAGATCAGCAGCACCAGCGAGGCATGCGAAAACATGTCGACGGGGGGCGAATCGACCCCGATCCGCCCGCAGTCGGCGATGACGTCGGCGGCGCCCTGCGCGGACTGCACGAGCCCCGCGAAAGCGTGCCCAAGGGTCGGCCACAGCCCGACGAGCCCGGCGGACTGCTCCGAATTGCCGAGCCCGACCAGCACTTCGAGCCCGCCCGCCATCGGCTGCGCATGATCCCAGAGCTGCTCGGCGACCAACCCGCGCCGCGCGGTGGCGGCGACCGACAGCATCCCCGTGTTGGGATCCAGCGTCCCCCCGTGCGCCGCGGCGCTCCGGTACACCAGATCCCCGCCGGCCGGATCCACCTCAGCCAGCAGCGCACGCCGCGGCCAGACCGCGGAGATCGCGACGGCTGTCGTGGTGACACCGGGCGAACCCTTGTCGGCAGCGAGAGCGATGAGCGCCATATCGTTTATGTCTCTCTAAGACCCTAGACCTGGACCTGCGAACTGCACCCGCGCCCCGCGAAGGACGGACCGGGCGGCTGGAAACCGGGCGGCTGGAAACCGGGCGGCTCGGGACCGGGCGGCTGGAAACCGGGGTGGCTGGGAACGAAGCCCGGGCCCCACCCGGGGGCCCGGACTCACTGACCACTCTTGGGAACCTTGACCACGGCGACCTCACCGGCAGCCGCGGCCTGGGTCAACGCGGCGGCGTCACCCTGGTCGACGAGGATCGAGACGGGATAGTCGGCGCTGCCGATGGTGTCCCCACCTCCACCTGTCGAGCCGGCGGTCTGCACCTTGGCCCGCTGCACCAACAGCGTGTTCCCCCCGGTCCCACCGGAGGCCCCCGCCGCCGACCCGGATGCGCCGCCCTTGCTTGCGGCGTCGCCCACCCGGTACGCGGAGACGCTGTCCCCGGCGGCCAGATCCTGCGGATACTGCCCCGACTTGAGCGACAGCCCGACCAGCACCTTGCCGTCCGGCAGCCCCTTCGACTTCTCGGTCAGCATCGGCCCGACCAGAAGGGATCCCTTCACGATGTCCGAGGTCGCCCGGTAATCGCCGAGCAGATTCAGCTGGTTGTACTTCACGTAATCGACACCGGAATCTTCCGCGACCATCACCGATGCCATCGCGGACGGCGGAATGGGCTTCCCCGCGGTCACATTCTGCGTGATCTTGATGACCTCGATCCGGTCACCGGCACGCAACACAAGAACCGTCGCCCCCAACGCACCGACAAGGATGAGCAACACCGCGAGCGCGGCAAGCGCAGGCTTACGCTCGCGAGGAGCGGAAGGAAGCCTGTCACCGACGGGTTGAGCCGACGCCGAGCCCCTGCCATGCGCCGCCCCCGTGCGCTCCTGGATCTTCACTGCGACTGCCCCCGCAAGTTATGTCCGAATTCCGGCATTTGCCCCGCCCAGGCCCCTCTCACGCGGTTATCCAACGGAACTGGGGCTGTCAAGTCATCGCACCGTATCAGCCACCCATAACCACCTCAAGGCGCGCCGGAGCCCCTCCACCTTCGTACCTCCCATCGTTATCCGCACGCAATCGAGCCTCCCAACGTGCTCCATGCATCCATGCCATCATCGATGAGCTTTGCTCACCGGACAGCCGTAGGAGATGCGGAAGTTGAATACGCACACACGCACAAAGGCCGGCCTGGCGGCGCTGCTGACCGCCACCGCCCTGGCCCTGACCGCGTGCGGCAGCGACTCCAAGTCGGGCGACGACAAGGAGATCGACGGCGCGAAGAAGGCGACGCAGTCGGCGTCGCCCGGCGCGTCTCCACCGGACGACGGGATCCAGCGACCGAAGATCACCTTTCCGGGTGATGTGCAGCACGTGTTCGAGGGTCGCACCACTGGCGACCCGAAGAAGGATGCGGTCCTGGCCGACAACGAGCGCAATATCCTGGCCGAAGACGACGCCATCATCCGGGGTGACGCCAAGTCACCCGCCTTGAAGTTCTACAACCAGGGCGAGGCGCTCATTGGCGCCTTCGATTGGGTACAGAAGTACCTGGACGCCGATCTCACTTTTACGGGAACGATCCGCTACTTCGATCGCCGCGTGACTCTCGTTGGCGACAACAAAGCATCGCTTGCCTACTGCGGAGACGAAAGCAAAGCTTACAACAAGAACCGCAAGACGAAGAAGGTGGACAAGGCTGCTCCTTCAGCGGATAGCTACGTCCTCTACAACAGTCGACTCGTCAAGAACGACAAGGGTGTCTGGCAAACCACGAAGCTCATTTCCAAGCGGGGGGACAGGGCGTGCCAGCAGTGAAGTCGACCAGGGCCCGAGTTGCAGCCGTCACAGTGACGGCATCTCTCTCCGTGCTGGTTGCAACAACAGCTGCCTATGGGATTGGACCTGGTGGGTCACGCGGCGGTGCAAGTGGATCGGGAAGCAACCAAAAGGTCGCTGCCGAAGTGAAGATATCCGGCGTTCAAACGAGGGTGAACGGCGATCCGAGCACGACCAAGACCGGATCGCTCTCCCCCAAGAACACCAACTGGACGCCACCAGCATGCTGGTACGAGCCCAAGTTCTCTCCCAAAGAGCTTAAGTCGCTGATCGAGGGCTTTGACAGCAACAAGTTCATGGGCGTAGGCCCACTCTTGGCCGAGGCCTTCAGAACCTACTTCCAGACCGATGATTACGACGACTACAACATGGCTAAGCAAGGCAAGGGCATGTTCTGGACGGCGGTCGTCAACCCCGCCCGCAAGGACGACCCCAAAGCCATGTCCTGCGACAAGCCACCATTTTGGGTCGACAAGAACGACACCCCGGACGAACCCCTCGCCGTCTCCCCGAAGATCCTGGCCGAGTACGCCTACGACGAGCTCCCCGTCCCGGACACGGCCATCACGATGAGCCCCGACGGCAAGCAGACCGTCAACCTCGACACCTGGGTCTGGCTCAACAAGTCCAAGTTCAAGCCGGTATCGGTCACAGCCAGCCTGCCCAACACGAACCTCTCGGCGACGACCACCGCAACGCCCGTCGCCCTCACCCTCGAACCCGGCACCGCAGACGCCGAACTGCACCCCTCCTCCGGTGAATGCCCCATCAACACGGATGGCAGCATCGGCACCCCCTACTCCGCCGACAAGAAGAACCAGACCCCGCCCTGCGGCATCACCTACCTCCGCTCCACCAACAACACCGGCCCCCACCACCTCAAGGCCACGCTCACCTGGAACATCTCCTGGACGAGCACCAACGCCCAAGGCGGCGACCTCCCCGACGGCGCCTTCGGCACCACCACCGACGTCACCGTCCAGGAAGTCCAGGCCATCAACCGCTGACCCGGGCCTGAAGGGCAGAACAAAGGCAGCCAGCGCGCCACTGACCCGGACGCTCTGGTCAAGCTCTCGGGCTCGACCAGAGCGCCAATGCGTCGGCCGCGCAGGAGGCCGAAAGAGACGGTCATGGTTGGGTAAGGCTTCCGTCACAGAATTGTCATGGACTGCAGACCGCATTTCTCCCCCTATATCCACCGACCTACCCAGGAGCCCGCCGCCCTCAACGGGTCGCACGGGGCGCCCGTAAAATCCCTGCACATGGGGAACAATAGGGCCAACCCGACCACCGGTGCGGCACCTCGACCACGCATGGACGCCCTGACTCGGCAGTGACAGTGATCTCTCTCCTTCAAGCGTGCACCGGGGCATCGATATGCTTCGCCCAGCGCATACTGAGCGCTACTGACACATAGTTGACGACGGTTCACGGGGGCAAGCATGGGGACCGCAGAGGGCGACAGCGCCGCCATGTTGAAGAAGCGCGCGGATAAGCTGCGCGAGTGCGCAAGGGACGCGCGCAAGACTGCTCAGCGGTTGGGCAAGTATCTCGACGATGCGGTCAAAAAGGCCGCTCCTCGCACGGGCAATCCAAGAGCGCAGGGCGGCGATGCGATTTGGCTCGGCCCGTTCGCCGACCAGTGCACCCAGACCCTGCAGACGAGGCAATCCAAGCTGAGCCATATGGCCACCGCCCTGCTGGCTGACGCGACTCGCTGGGAAAACATAGCCCGTGAACTGGACGCCAAGGCAAAGGCAAAGGGCCACGGCAAGGGAACGGAAGGTGCCCACTCGTGAGTTTCAGGGGCTTTAATTCCGTCAAGCTGACCGCTTTCGCCAATGATCTCGACGGCCTGGCGCGGCACTCCAACAAGCTGCATACGGATGTGGCTTCTCTCCTGACCACCGTCCAGCAGCAACTGCCTCCCGGCGAGACTGCCTCACGAGACCCCGGTCTCCAGGACCTCGTCGGCGACCTGATCCCGGCCGCGTTCTTCGGCCGCAGCCGCCTCCCTGGCTCGCTGTGCCAAGAACTGGGGGACATGCAGGCGTCGATAAAACGTCGCATCAAGCAGCTGGACGGCATGCATAAATTCCAGGACGCGGGCTACCCCGTCGACTCCAGCATGCTCTTTCTGGACGAGAAAGCACCGGACGGCAAGAAGGTGGACGAGGCACTGAACCGCTTGAAGGGACTGAACGGTAAGGACTTCGGGGTCAACGGAAACCGCAACGACCTCACAAAGGTGTCCAAGAGTCTGGATGGTCTGACGGCCGCCGAACTGGACACGGTCATCACCAAGGCCGACCCCCAGGACCTCGCTCGCTTCAACAAGCTGGCCAACAACACCGACGACTCCGGTTGGTCTCCTTTCGACGCAAATGGCCTGCCGGAGGCCGAGCGCCGCGACAGCTTCAGCTTGATGCTCTCGAAAATCGGCCCGGAGAACATGGACAAGTTCATGAAGGCCTTCCCCGGGGTCCAACCGACGTTCACCAACACCGACGCCTACGAAGAACACGGCAACAGTCAGAACGGTCAGACCAACTCCGGTATCCACTGGCAGAAACCGTCGGATCCCCTGTTCAACGGTGACGTCAGCGCCGATGAGATCAACCAGCGACAGTTCGGCGACTGCTGGTACGTCGCCTCCCTCGCCGCGGTCACCCAGAAGAACCCGCAGTTCATCAAGGACGGCATCAAACAGAACCCCAACGGCACCGTGAGCGTGCGGATCTGGGACAAGGAAGGCAACCACCACTGGGTCACCGTGACCCCCGACCTTCCCACCGACACCAACGGCTCCCCGATTGGCACCTATGGCAACGGCACCACCTGGCCGGCCTACTACGAGAAGGCGTTCGCCGCGGCGTACAGCGACGATGACGACGGCGAGCGCGGTTACGGCGGTATCGAGGGTGACGACCCCAAGGACTCGGCGCCGTACCTCACCGGTCACGAGGGCGAGGACATCACCAAGAGCGGCGGCTTCCTCGGCCTGGACACGGAGGAGGACAAGAGTCTTTCTTCTCTGAAGAAGGCCTTCGACGCCGGCCAGCCCGTGACCGTCTCCACTCCGGACGACGACAAGCTGGAGAAGAACGTGCCGAAGCAATGGGGCAGTTGCTACTCCACCAATCACGCATACTACGTGCGCGGGTTCACCAATGACGGAAAGGTCATTCTCGGGAACCCCTGGGGTGCGTCGCAGTACCCCCCGATAACGGTGGACCAGGAGCAGTTCAACAAATACTTCCAGATGCCCGAGAAGTACAAGGCCCCCTGACGAACCCGGTGAACGCAATGTCCGAGCACGTGAAGTACCCCTTCGAGGTGGACGGCCTCTGGCCGATCCGCCACCACATCCCCTACAGCGTCGAGCATGAGGGACGCACCTACGCCATCAATGCGACCGTCTTCGGCGAGCCCTCGGTCCACGCTCGCATCCAGGTGGGGCGGGAAGGCGAACCGGTGGCCACGTATGACGATCTGGTGCCCGGGGACATCGTGGAGATCACGGATGACCAATGGCGCGTCGCCGCGGTGGATTACCGGACCCGCATCGTGCTTGAGCGCATGAGCAACGGCAGCAAGGAGGAAACGGATGCGTAGGCACGGTGCGGCGGCACTCATGGCACTGGCCGCCCTGGCCCCCCTGGCCGGCTGCGGCTCATCCGACGGCGACAGCACGGACAAGCCCACCGGTGACGAGACCACGGCGGCGGCCCGCGACATGGGCCCGCTGTGCGTGGGCAAGGCACCGGCCGACGGTCTGCATGTGCTGCACGGCGGTGGATTCAAGCTCCCGGGCGGGGGAGGCGTCCAGTACGAGGAGGGGCAAGGCGACGGTACGACACGGACCGCCAGCATGCGCGAGGGCGAGACCTACCAGGCCGGCCAGAAGACCCGTACGGTCAAGCCGGGCCAGCAGACGACGCTGTCAGGCCATGTCTACACCGTCAGCCAGATCTGCTCCTACCGAGTGGTCCTCGAACCGAAGGACCCCAAGGACCGCGCCAAAGCCGCAGCCGCGCCCAAGAGTATTAAGCCGGTCGGTGGAAAGGCCGACGACGGACTGTGCTTCACGACCAACGCGGCGGTTCGCGCCGCCGCCTCCAAGGGCTTTCCTCCCAAGGGCGACGACTGGGTCCTCATCAACAACAACGGCAAGCAGGATCTCCCCACGGGGGTCTCCGCAGCCGTGTATGCGGTCGACAACGCTGCGAAGACCGCGACCATCCGGGCGGTCTGCGCCGGCGTCCAGGTGGTCAGCTTCACGGACGCGGCAGTCGGGGACACCATCGAGGTCGCCGGGGTGACGTTCAAGGTCTCCAAGGTGACTGAAAAGGCGGTGAGGTTGACCAGGACGGCTGCGTAGCCCGTCACCTCGGTAAGTTGCGGATTGACCGATACCGCAGCCACCCTCACAAGGCCTAAGACAAACTCCATGACCATGCCCCAGCCTCCGGACCACACTCAGCCGCCCACGGCCACGCCCAACCCACCAACACCCCCCTCGTCGAACAGAGCCGCCGGGTACAGCCTCTCGGCGGGGTTGTTCGGGACGCTTATGATCGCCACGATCCCGAGCGTGCCACCGTTCTGGCTCTTCACTGGGCTGTGGGGCTTCCTGGTCCCATTCTTCTGCGGCATTTTCGCGATCGTATCCGGCCACATCGGACGCTTCCGAGGACGGACGACCGGCGGCCGCGGCACAGCCCTCCTCGGCATCATGGCCGGATGGCTGCTCGTCATCACCTGCCTCCTGGTGTGGCTGCTAGCCATTGGGCTCATAGCGGGAGTCGCCGTCCTCGTCGACTGAGCAGAGCCAGGGCGTCCAGTCATCCGATTCACTAGCACACAAAGCGCTTACGGGTTCACTGGTCACAGGTTTCGGACACGAAGTTGAAACCGGGTCAGCGCTATGGTCTAACTATCTCGTTGAAGAAGCATGGAGGGTATCGCGGTGTTCGGGAAGCGCAAGCAGGAAGAGGACCAGCAGCCTCCGGTTCCTCAGGTTGACTGGATGAATGTCCGTCGGTTCACCATCGGAACCAGAGAGCGAGAGATCCTCCCAGAACGCAAGAAACTCATCCATGGGCGTTGCGCCGTACGCGTACCGAAACGCGATGGCCAACAAGACGTTTATGCGCCCTGCGCGTATTTTCGCACCGATATCCAGACGTTGATCTCAGAGGAGCCCAAACTATACGAAGACGAACAGGCACAGGTTCCGCTGTGCTCGCTGGATGATCCGGTAGAAGTCAGTGGCGAGCGCCACTACGAAGTACTGGATGGCTGCGGCGAAGCCATCGGAACAATTTGTCGCATCCCCCCAACGAATCGCCTCATTCATCACACATGGCGAATTAACCAGCCAGGCCATCCCGAAATCGTGGGACGCAATAAATGGTCCATGTCCAACCCGAAGCAGTTCGCACTGCGAAGTCTTGAGTCAGCAACCAACCTAATATTCGATGCAGCGGCAGGAGGGGATCCTGAGGGTTCGAAGGGGCGAACACTTGAATGGAAGGCCGAGGAAAAGCTCGTGATGACCTCCACAGGTTCGCCAACACTTGATTGCCATCTCAAAATATCGATCAAGGCCCAATGGCTCGACCGTCGGATAGCATTCGCGTACGCCATGCTTGAAGATTTGCCAGTGGACAAGTGGTGAGGCCGCGCCACGGGAAACATATAGCGCGACCGAGGGGGCGCCGCGTGCGTCGTGCGTAACGTCAATCCTGGAGATTTGGAACAGCTTGCCAAGCTTATCGATGGCAAGGGCGGCGTAGGAGATAAACTCAAAGGGGTATTCACTCAGGCATCGGCACTCGGGGTAAGCAGCACACTGTCTCCCCTCAAGCCTCTGGCTCATTGGGCCACCGACAACGGCCCGGATTTGCGCAAACGCGCCGCATTCGCCCGACTCGAAGACGGCGACCCCAAGGCCGGCATAAGGTGGGCCGGCTTCACCACAGAAGAGATCAAGAAGTACCAAGGCCAAGGACCCACTCCCAGCACCCTACTGCTCGCCAACTCTCTAGCGGCCAGCGACGATCCCAAAGCCAGCGGATTCCAGCGAAAGTCCAACGAGTCTTTCAACGACTGGGTAGAAAGAGTCGAGGCTCATGCCATCGCGCAGATTCCTGGGCTGACTCCGCATGAAGAAACCATCAAGTTCCTGGTGGGCGCCTACAACGAGGTCACGGGAATCACGTCCACAGGCGTGCGCACCATCTTCATGGGTAGCACACTGACTCGCGTTCTGGTCCAGAATTCAATTGTCGAATCTTTTGGCTCCACGCGTGCCCGCGCATGGGTTCAGTCCGTTCAGAATTCTACATACAGGGTGCTGCGGAGCTTCAACGCAACGCGGGTCACCGCCGTCGCGAGAAGGATCCGAGATTGGAATCCAGCACTCAGGTCTTTGTCGGCTCCGGGAACCTGGCTTCCGACAAGGCTGGTCGGATTCGCTTCTCAGAACCCCTTGATCCAGCGACTGGGTAACGCACCCGGATTCACCGCACTGCGAAATTGGGGCGTCAATAGAGGCTGGACAAGACTGGGAGAGCTCGGTTTCATGAGCAATCCCCTGTTGGGACGCCTAACACCGAATGGGGCGATTAGTTTTTTCCTTGGCTCGAATTCACTTGCCGAGAGATTCGGGGGACTGACTCATTCGGATCAACAAGTCACAAAGGCCGCCCAAGCCGGGCTTGTCAGGGTTGGGCGAAACGCATTTGCCGCGTCGCGTGGCGCCAATATAGGAAGGGGTGCATCACTTCTCAGAGGACTCGGAGCGTCAGCCAAGGTGTCCGGGTTCCTGCGTGGCGTAGGAATTGCGGGAGGGCTCTTTGCTACTTACCGGAGCGCGGATCAGCTATATCATCGCGGCCTTCCCTGGCAAAATGGCAATTTCAGCAGTAGGAAGAAAGGGGCCAGTTATGTCGCAGATGTCGCCGAGTTCGGGTTCAATGGATCGCTGACGTTGGCGACAGTGGCTCCCAGCCCATGGACCTACGGAGCCACAGCCGCATTCGGGGCCATTTATCTTGGCGCCAAGGCTGTCGAACACTGGGAAGACGTCAAAAAAGCTCCGGGGAAAGCTGCCCACTGGGTCAAGCACACAGCCGAAGACATCGGGTCCGGCGCCATTGACACAGCGAAGAAGGCCGGAAAGGCGCTCAACCCATCGAATTGGTTCTGACGCGGAGCAGGCGTAAGGACTGTCCCGTAAATGATCTTCGGGTCGTCTCGGACATGGCTGGTCGCTGTGCGGCCCGGTGGTCTATCCGGCGAGGGTGAGGTTGTGCATCCGTGCGATGCCGAGCATGGCGTGGTGGACGCCGTCGCCCTTGAGGCGGCAGTCCCGGAGGATCTTCCAGGTCTTCATACGGGCGAAGACGTGCTCGACCCGGACCTGCTTGCGAGACGTGTTGTGGGCCTGCTTCCAGTCGGGCAACTCCTCACCCTTGCGGCGTCGGTGGGGCATCACGAGCCCGGTGCCCGGGTAGCCGCCGTCGGCGATCGTCATGGTCTTGCCCACGGCGGCCTTCGCGCCGGACTCCTCCCACGCCTTGCAGTCGTTGCGGTTGCCGGGCAGGTGCCGGCCGACCACCACGACGAGCCTGGTGTCGGCGTCGATGACGACTTGGTGGTTGGTGGAGTACCGGTAGTTCTTCGACTGCTCAGCGACGGTGTGATCGCGGGTGGGCACCAGGGTGCCGTCCACGATGAGCACGGTGTCCTTCGCGAACCGCTTGCGGGGCTGGAGGGCGAGCATCGGGCCGAGGTGGTCGATGATCCGGTCCGCAGCCGACTTGGAAACCCCGAACAGCGGGGCCAGTTGGCGCATGGTCAGGTTCGTGCGCCAGTAGGCCGCGACCAGCAGTGCCCGGTCCTCCAGTGGCAGGCTCCACGGTCGGCCCTTGCGGACCGCGTCCGCACCCTCGCGCCGCAGAACCGTCACCAGCTTCCCGAACAGGCGAGGGCTCAGCCCGGTGAACGGGGCTATCCAGGACGGCTCCGACGCCGTGATCACACCAGCCACAACAAGATCATCTCACCCGTGACCAGCAGTTACGGGACAGCCCTTAGGTAGCGACACGGACGTAGGAGCGAGCTGGGCAAGCCTCTCCGGTGGCTACTGAGATTGAACTCGTGGTGTCGTGGGGGCTGACGGCTGCTGATCTGTGCGGTAGCACCGAGGGATGCGGTATCCACAGGGTGGCGGCCTGACTGCCGAACGGCAGCAGCGCCGCGAGGAGTTACGGCTTCAGGCGGCCGAGCGGTTCGCCCGGGGTGAGACGAACGCCGTGATCGCCAAGGACCTGCGTGTCAGTGTTCGGTCGGTACAGCGGTGGCGGCGGGCCTGGGCCGAGGGCGGTCCGCGGGCCCTGTGCTCCAGCGGCCCGGCCTCGTTACTGCGGCTGGACGAGGAACAGTTCGCCCAGCTGGAGGCGGAGCTGGCCAAGGGGCCGGCCGCGCACGGCTGGGAGGACCAGCGGTGGACGCTGGAGCGGGTCAAGACGGTGATCGGCCGACGTTTTCACCTGGCCTACACGATCCAGGGCGTGCGGAAGCTGCTGGTACGCAACGGCTGGTCCTGCCAGGTGCCCGTCCGCCGGGCCATGGAGCGGGACGACGACGCCGTGGCCGGGTGGGTGAAGGAGGTGTGGCCGTGCGCGGAAGGCTCGCGGCGGCCCGTGGGGCATGGCTCGTCTTCGAGTTGCGCCGTGAGGCGCTGTGATTCGTGTGGAGGTGAAAGACCTTCACCGCCGACCTGTCGTAGCAGGGAGGTGGAGC
>NZ_JBEXFG010000008.1:0-174961 GCF_040606675.1 Streptomyces sp. NPDC005393
GCTCCACCTCCCTGCTACGACAGGTCGGCGGTGAAGGTCTTTCACCTCCACACGAATCACAGCGCCTCACGGCGCAACTCGAAGACGAGCCATGCTCCACGGGCCGCCGCGAGCCTTCCGCGCACGGCCACACCTCCTTCACCCAGCCGGTGACAGCCTCGTCGTCCCGCTCCAGGGCCCGGCGGACGGCGACCTGACACGACCAGAACGCAGGTGAACGGCCCTGTACACAGCCCACCGCCCCACCACCACAGTTGGAAAGCGTGTTGGGGGCAACCCCTCACGAGTTCGAATCTCGTATCCTCCGCCAGTGCCTCACCGGGCACGATGTCGAAGGGCCCCACCGTTCGCGGTGGGGCCCTTCGACGTTGTCCGTCTCAGTTGGCCTTCGGCGGCTCCCAGAGCATGTCCCCGACCTGTTGGGCGACCTTCCGGAGCATGGGCCCGGTGATGTGCATGTACCGGGCCCGCATCCGCGCGGCTCCCCCGGGCTCCCAGCCCATGATCGAGTCGACCACGACGTCAGGGACTCCGAGGAGGAGCAGCACGGTCGCGGCCGTGTGACGTGCGTCATGCAGCCGACCGTCCCGTACGCCCGCGTCGCGAAGCAGCCTCTTCCAGACGTGGTAGTCGGTGTTCGGGCTCAGCGGTCCGCCCATGGGCGAGGCGAATACGTACCCCTTGTCCTCCCAGTCGGCACCTGCTGCCATACGCTCCGCCGCCTGCTCCTCTCGGTGGTGGCGAAGGAGCTTGATCAGTAGATCGGGCAGACCGACCGTGCGACGACCTGCGCGGGACTTGGTGGACTTGTGCTCGCGCCGGATCTGCTCGCGCCGGGGGCAGTAGCCGGCCTTCCTGCCGCAGGGGGTGCCATCGCAGCCATGGCGGTACTTCGGCCGGAGCCGGTTCTTACGAATCCGCACGTAGCCGGCGTCAAGGTCGACGTCTTCCCAGTGCAGCCCGAGGGCTTCCCCTTGGCGGAGCCCGAGCGCCAGGGCGACGACCCACCGAGCGCTGTTGCGCAGCTTGGAGGCTTCCAGGAGGAGGCTCTGCACCTCTTCAATGCTGTACGGCCCGATGTCCTCCTCTTCGAGCCGAGGAGCCTTGGCGATCTCCGCCGCATTCGTTGGGATGTGCCCGCGTCGTACGGCCTCACCGAGGGCGACGCGGATCGTGCGGTGAACATGGTGAGCCGTCCCCGCCGAGCTGCCCGACTGCTGCATCTTCCGGTAGAAGCGCTCCAGGTGCTCCGGCTCCAGGCGCTCCAGTCGGTGAGCACCCAGGCCAGGCACGAGGTGTACGCGGACGTCGACCTCGTACCCGTCGTACGTGTTCTCGGAGACGTACGGCTTGGCGATGTTCTCGACCCAGTGCTCCAGCCAACTCTGGACCGTCCACCCCTTGCCCGGCTTCCGGAGCTTCTTGGCATCGCGCGCCCGCTCCATTTCACGGACAGCCTTGGTGGCTTCGGCCTTCATCTTCCGTTCGATATGCCGACGGTCGGGCTTGCCGTCAGCACGGACGCCGACCGTCACCCGGCCGTGCCACTTCCCGTCCTTGCCGAGAGTCCGTCGAGGCGTACGGGTCGGGTGCAGCCGCCGAGGCCCCGCAGCTGTCGTACGAGCGCGGGCATGTTACCGAGCGAGGCGAGGGCGCCCAGGTCCGCCACCGGGGGCGGAGCGTGTCCGGTAGTAATGGAGCTGTCCTTTCGGCTGTCTGGTCGGGAGGGTCCGTGCCTGCCGGGGCGGCGGGATGCTTGGCGGTATCGAGGCCGCCCCGGGAGGCCGGTCAGCGCTTGTGGGCGCTGTTGAGCAGGGAGCGCAGCATCAAGGCCGCGATGGAGACGGAAACGGCCGTGACGGCGAGGGTGGCCAGGCGCGCGGTGAGCACCACGCCGAGCCGACCAACCGTAGTTCGACCACCCCCGGTTTGATGCTGCGAACATGCACGGTGTGGACACCCCAGGCGTGCCGCAACCGCTCGCACGAGGCAGGCAGCTACGTCGGCAGGTTCCTGCCCGGGAGCCGGCCGAAGCCGGACACGCATCCCCGTCGACGCAAGTTCGAAGCCAGGGTTACCAGGTTGACTTATCACGTCATTCACATCCGCGGCGCCCATCGAACCGGCAGGCGCGCCAAGGACGTTCACTTCCTGGCGCGCAGTCCCGACGGAGCATCCTGCGGCTCCACTCACTCGGCCAGTGATCGGCCCTCCGCTACTTCCCGGCAAACACCGAACGCGCTGGTACATGATCAGTGAGACTTCCACCATGGATGCAGGACTCGCCGCGCTGCTCGGCGCTGCCGTCGGCTCCGCCGCCACCCTGGGTGCGGCAATCGTGAACGGGCGCGCGCAAGCACGGTCACAACACGACCAGTGGCGCCGCCAGCATCGCCGCGATGCTTACGCCAAGTACCTCAGTGCACTCCATGATCGCGACATCGCCATGGACGCCATCCTCAGCGCGCTGCAACCGGAAGAGCCCAACCTTCACGATGTCGACGAGAAGGTGACGCGCTTCATCACCCTGGCCCGCGAGGTTCACCGCGCTGTCGAAGTCGTCACTCTCGAAGGGCCGCCATCCGTCACAGAAGCAGCCGAGCACGTCACGCACGCATCCAGCAACCTCTCCCAGGTCATGCGGCGCATGGTTAACAACGCCCGAGCAGGTGACAGCACTCAGAAAGCAGCCGACAGCGCACTTGCCACCGAGCGAGAACAGCTCCTCTACCAATCGGTCAAAGACTTCCGGCTAGCCGCCCGGGACACTCTCGGCAACGCGGACTGACGCGAACAAGCGTCCGTGCTCAGCCGAGCCGGTACGTGTCTTCAAGTTTCTGGCGGTCAGCAGGCAGCAGCACGTCTGCGACCTGCAAGGCTTGGCCGGACACATCACACGCAACGACGTGAACCGCCCCGGGCCCCGGCGAGCGGCGCCCGGGGCGTGTGATGCTGCAGCCGCGGGGGGCACCAGCAGTCCGGCCAGGCACTCCTGGCTATGCGAACTGGCCGGGCCGGTAGTCGCCGGCGGGCTGCTGGATGATGACGTTCGCCCGGTTGAAGGCGTTGATGAGGGCGATCCCGCACACCAGGGCGGCCAACTGCTCCTCGTCGTAGTGTTTGGCGGCGTTCGCCCATGCCTCGTCCGTGACCCCACCGGCCGCATCCGCGATGCGGGTGCCCTGCTCCGCCAGCTCCAGCGCGGCCCGCTCGGCCTCGGTGAAGACCGTGGCCTCCCGCCACGCCGCGACCAGGTTGAGACGTACCGAGGTCTCACCGGCGGCGACGGCGTCCTTGCTGTGCATGTCGGTGCAGAAACCGCACCCGTTGATCTGACTGGCGCGGAGCTTCACCAGCTCCTGCGTCGCGGCCGGCAGCGTCGAGTCCTCGAGCACCTTGCCTGCCGCAATGATGTGCTTGAAGACCTTGCCTACGGTCGGGCTGCTGAAGGCGTCCAAACGGGCACTCATGGCGATCTCCTCTGCCGTTGTCGGTGCTTACACACTTACGACGGAACAGCTCGGCAGGATGTGACATGAACGCCTGTGTCCTGCGTCTCCCCTCCCGCACCGCGGCAGGGACCGCCACGCCGACGTTCACGTCCACTGCCGAGAGGTCACCCCTGGCCCCTGAGCGCTTCAGTTGGCGGGTGAGCGTCTGAGTCGGTGGGGCCGAGCGCTTCAGCTGGCGAGCCCGATCCGGCACGGTCCGGGATGGTGGTCTCCAGAGGCTCTTCCAGGAGACCGCGGGCCCAGAGCCCGGCGACCGGGCCCGACTGCCCCTCTGCCAGAATCGCCACATGGCTGAGCACGACACGGATCACGGCTACCTGCTGGACAACCGGCAATCGGAGGCAGGGATCCGGTTCGACGCCCTCAGCGAGTTGTTCGATCCGGTGACGTTCCGGCACGTCGACCAGCTCGGGATCGCTGCCGGCATGCGGTGCTGGGAGGTCGGTGCCGGTGGTCCGTCCGTACCCCTCGGGCTGGCCGAGCGAGTCGGCCCCGCGGGAACGGTGATCGCCACCGACATCGACGTGTCCTGGACCCGGGACATCGCCGGTGGCGTGATCGAGGTGCTGCGCCACGACGTGGCGACAGAACCGCCGCCGCCCGGCGGCTTCGACCTCGTCCACGCCCGACTGGTCCTGGTACACGTCACCGACCGCACCGAGGCGCTGCGCCAGATGGTCCAGGCGCTGCGGCCCGGCGGCTGGCTGCTCCTGGAGGACGCCGACCCGGGGTTGCAGCCGCTGTTGTGTCCGGACGAGTCGGGTCCCGAACAGCAGCTCGCCAACCGGTTGCGATCCCGCTTCAGCACCTTGATGGCAGCACGCGGCGCGGACCTCGCGTACGGGCGAACCCTGCCCGGGCTGCTGCGTGAGGCCGGTCTGGACGACGTTCAGGCCGACGCGTACTTCCCGATCACCTCCCCCGCATGTGCCGTCCTTGAGGCCGCGACCGTGCAACAGATCCGCCGCCGTCTCGTGGCGGAAGGACTCGCCACCGACGAGGAGATCGACCGCCACCTGGCGAACGTCGCCACCGGACGCCTCGACCTGGCCACCGCCCCGATGATCTCCGCGTGGGGATGCCGCCCGTAACCCTCCCCCGATTGCCGGCCTCTTCTGTTCGCCCCTCACGAAGATCCGTCGCCACCAGTACGGGTTCGACCCCCGCAGGGGGAAGGACGGCCGCTGTCTTGCCCACCAACTGAAGTGCTCAGCCCCGGCACCCTGCCGGCAACCGTCCGCACCGGCGCAGACGGCGCCTACTACTTCGGCCCCGAACACGGCGTCCGCCCGAACACCAAGTACAAGATCCGTTTCGACAAGTCCACCGCGGACCTGAGCGTCATCCGCCCCCGCCCGCCCCGCGACCCCGCGAACCAGCTCATGTGGTCGCCCAAGGAAGCCCTCGGCGCACCCCCCGGACGTCGACTCGGACGCCGACCCCGACGGCGCACCCAACTCCCGGACCGCCACAGCCGAGGTGACCACCGGCGCCCCCGGAGCCGTCGACCACACCATCGACGCCAGGCCTCTACGTCAACCGCCTCTGACAGCGACTGCCGGTTGCCGCTGCCCACGCCACATGCCAGCAGCGGCAACCGACCAGGGCGGCCAGCAGACCCCTCCGCCTCCCCGCTGGGGAATGGGCCCTGATTCACCCCGGTGACCCCGGCCCCGCCCGATCCGCCGATCACGGGCTATGCCGGTAGCGGAACGCTTGCGCCCGCACGTGTGAACTCCTCTCCGCACGCCGTGCGGACCTTCGCCGCCACCTCAGCGCCCCCAAAACGCTCCGGCCCCGGCATCTACCCGGCCCGTGCCCCGTCCGTGCCCTACAGAGCGGCGAACAGCGGACAACACGGGCCCCTACGGCACCTCCAGCGGTACGACGGTCGGGGGAGACCGCAAGGCGCTCGCCGATTCGGGTACACAGCACGCGCAGGCGGCGGTCGCTGATGATGAGGGCTGCCAGTGCCTCGTCCGCGCACTCGATGAGATGGACCGGCCCTGTATCGCGGAGTCGGCCGGTGCGGCGGCCAGTGTCGTCGAGCAGGGTGGTGACCGTCTGGGGCACGGGGTGCGAGGCGGCCTGGTTCAGGTAGCCACGGAGCTCGTCGAGGGTATGCCCGCGGTCGAGGGCGTGCAGAAGAGAAGCGGTGGTGAGCGTCCAGACCCGGTCGGTTTTCCGGTCGGAGAAGGCGTCCAGGAGGAGTGTGTCGGCGGAGGGCAGCCCGTCGAGGGCGACGATGTCGAAATTCGCCAGGACCGTGATCCTGCCCGTCGGGACGGCCGAGGCGGGGACCTGGGCCGGGGCGTAGTCGCCCGTGAGGCCGACGGCATAGGCGCCCAGGGGATTGAGGTGGAGTGCGGACAGGCCGTCGTAGCGGCTGAGCTGGTCGAGGTAGTCGCCACCCCAGTTGTCCCGGTAGTCATCGCGGGCGCCCGCCGGGGGGACGTACTCGATGTCGATGAGGCCGAGCGTGGCGGCGTACTCGAAGAGCACCGCCAGGGTGTACCGACCCTGGAGGAGGGACCAGCCGTGGTGGCCGTCGTAGCCGAGGCTGCCGTATTGCGGATCCTCCAGGTACAGCTTCCACAGGGCGCGTTCACTGCGGTGGACGACTGGATCCAGACCGGCCGCGCGCATGTCTGTGAACAGGCCGTCGATGGATGACCACTCTCCCGGGGTGAGACCGGCCAGTGCTTGGCCGACGAGCTTGCGGCGTGGTTTGGCTGCGGTCAGGACGTTCGCCGAGCGCTGGCCCTTGATCTCCTCGACGCGGGAGAACTCGTCCAGGAGGCTGTTGCTCAGCCAGCGCTGCCACAACTGACGAAGGGTCAGGTGCGGTGGCCGGGTCAGCGCGGCCCGTCCGCGCGTGGTCGGCGCCAGCCGACCGCCGGTGAGCTGGGCGAGGCCGCCTGCCTGGAGCAGCATCGGCCAGGCGAAGGCGGCGATGGCCTCGTGCGGATAGAAGTCGCCGCCGTCCAGGACCTCGGCGACCGCCGAGACGGTGGCGGTGCTGGGGCGGCGGGTCTTTTCGCTGCACCGCAGCTTCTCCGTCATGCACAGGCGCAGCACCGTCAGCAGGTTGGCCTGCGCCTCGTGCTCGGTGTGCCGGACCTGTGGAGTGCCGGTGGGCTCCTGTTGCCGTTCCACTGGTATCACTGCTCGTGTTTCCCGCTTCGTGCCGCTCGCGTCCCGTTCCTACACATGGGCAATGAAGTCGTAGTTGCCCGGACCGCAGGTGCGCTCGAGGATCTGGACCACCTTGCGCGGGTTGTCGTAGGGGCCGGAGAAGTAGAACGGCTTGCCGTCCCGCCCGAAGCCGATGACGGGCCGGTCGCCGGGCGGGGCACCCAGGTGTACTGCGGCGTCGGAGAAGCCGCCCGCGGGCTCGAAGCCAAGACCGCGGGCGTAGGCGACCGCATCGTGCACGATCGTCTGCGCCTGCTCCACACCGATCGGCAGCGGCCGATGATCGAAGGCCGCGTAGTACATCGGTACGTAAGTGGTCAGGGATCCGGACCCCATCACCTCGGGGTCGGTGGCGTTCTTGACTCCCAGGCAGTACACGTCCACCAGGAACCCAGTGACGGTCACCCTGCTGGCACGTTCCTGGCGGGCCAGGAGAATCTGGGCGAAGCCGCCCGCGCCGGGGTCCGGTTCCTGGGCGAGGAGGTCGGCCGCCGCCCAGTCCGGGGCTCCGGCCATGTCCAGTCCCGCGCTCCAGCCCGCATTGACCCAGCACCCCACCACGGGCCGCTCATCCGGCGCGATGTTCGCCTGCGCCGCCTCGGCGACCCGTCTCACCAGCGCGGTGGCCTGGGCCGGGCGCAGCCCCAGCGCCTTCGCGATCTGCTTCGGCGCGCTGCCGCGCTCCCTCATCTCCCGGACCCGGGCCAGCAGTTCCTCGTCGCGCGTTGTCACCGTCACAGTCTGCCACTTCCGTGTCGCCCCATGCGAAGCACAAGGTGCACCGGCGGTGCTGGCACCCTGGGTTCGGGTGATACGGGACACGAACCGGAACGGGCAGGTCAGCATGGGTGAGACAGTGGGCAGGACCGTTGAGCAGGTGCGAGCGCTGGTCGGTTGGGTCGGCACGGGCCGCAAGCTGACCCAGACCGGCCGTGTGACGCTTGCCAACGCGCGAGCACTGGTGGAGGTTCTGGACACCGGCGACCGGATGGACCCGGTGATCGGGGACCGTACGTTCAAGACGAAGTCCAGCGAGGAGCTGTACCACCTCACGCTGTTGGTCGAGTGGGCGAAGGCGGCACGACTGCTGCGGACCGCGGGCGGGCGCCTGCTGCCGGTGAAGAAGAACGCCAAGCTGCTGGACCGCCCCGACGAGCTGCGTGGCGCGCTGTTCGCCGCGCTACCGCACATCGGCCCGGCCGTGACGGTCTCCGGCTGGCTGGAATCCCTGTTCACGCACGAGTACGACCGGGGCCTGCGGACGTTGCTACAGCGGCTGTACGCGGCCACGACCCCAGTGCCGCTCAGTGACCTGTACGAGGTGGTGTGGCAGGCGGTCAGCCCGCTGAACGTGCTCGACGACCTGTCCCCCGACCGTCTGGGGCATCTGCGCACCGCCAACGACCACGACATCCAACGGGTCCTGAAGGCCCTCGCCTCGCTGGGCGCTGTCCATCTCACGGAGGACAGCGCCGAGTTGACGGCGGACGGCCGCACCGAGACGGCCCGGATGCGCGGCGAGCCCAAGCCCGGCGACGCGGTGTTGCGGATCCTCGTCGAGCTCGCCGACGTGGACGACCCCCGGGTTTGGCGGCAGCTGCTGGTGCCCGCCGCGATCCGTCTGGTCCAGCTTCACTCCGTGATTCAGGACGCGATGGGCTGGCAGAACTGCCACATGCACGCGTACACCATCGATGGCGTCCAGTACGGCCGTCCCGACGGCGCACTCGGCTTCCGCGACGAGCGCACCGCCACACTGGCCGCCCTGCTCAAGCCGGGCGGCCAGTTCGTGTACACGTACGACTTCGGGGACTCCTGGGAGCACCTCATCACCGTGGAGCAGTTCCACACAGCCTCGGCCGGGACTCACTATCCGCACTGTGTGGACGGTGCCGGGGCGTGCCCGCCCGAGGACTGCGGCGGCGCCCCCGGCTACAGCGACCTCAAAGTGATCCTCGCCGACCCGGCGCATGAGGAACACCACGCCATGCTGGTGTGGCTCGGACTTCGGTCCGCCACGGAATTCGCCCCTGGCCGTTTCGCGCCGGACGAGGCCAACGCGCGGCTGCTGCGCCTCACGGCACGATGAAAGACGAGCCGTCCAGCCACGCCACCGTTCACAGCCCTAGGTGCTACCGACTGGTCCACCCAGTTGCTCCCACTGGTGGTAATCGGTCTCGGGGATGAGCGGGCGGCCGGTCGGCTGCGCGAAGACGTACCCCTTGGGGATCTGCCCACGCCGAACGGCCTCGCCGGGCGCGACACGGATCGTCCAGTGGGCATCGTCTGCGACCGCGTCGAACACTCGCCACGGCGTCCGAGCGGCAGGCGGAAACCTGCTGCCGGGTGATGCAATCGGTCCCTTGGATCCGCCATTCTTGAGTCCGGTGCCGGGCCGGTCTCAGCCCGGAGACAATGTCGTTCATACGTGGCGAGGTGCCCCCATCAGTAAGTCCAGCGGATCGACACTGGCAGCGTGGCTGCGCAGTCTCGACAACCCACGTCTGGAGCGGGTGCTCGCGGCGCGTTCGGATGCCGTGTCCCTTCCGGAGCCGCGATCGGTGGGCGAGTTGGCGGACCGCCTTCAGCGCCCGGGGTCGGTGGCACTGGCCCTCCCCCGGCTTGCGCTGCCCTACCTGCAGGTAGCCGAGGCGCTGGCGGCGTTGGGGGCGCCCGCGTCGCGCACTGCCCTGGCCGGCCTGCTGAGAGCCGCGGACGGGCAGGGCGCTCGCGGGCTGGACGCGGCGTTGGCGGTACTGGCCGATCACGCGCTGGTCTGGCCGGACGGCACCGGGATGCTCCGCATGGCGGCACCGTTGCGGCAGGCGTGGGACTCGCCGCTGGGGCTGGACGCGCCGCTGGCGGAGTTGCTGGCGGGCATGGCCTCCGACGAGCTGCGCGGCATGCTGGTGGCGCTGGGCGTCAAGCCGCCCGCTACCAAGCAGCAGCGGCTGGCGGCCCTGGTGGATCGTCACAGTGATCCGGAACGGATCGCCGCCGCGGTCGCGCAGGCGCCCGCGGCCACCCGGAAGCTGCTTGAGCGCCGGGCGAGTTCCGCGCCACGATGGCCGGGGCTCATCATGTTCGGGACTCCGGAAGCCGGTCCCGAACCGGGTGCGCGATGGGCGCTGGAGCGGGGACTGCTGGTTTGGCACCGTCACGGGTACGGCCCCGCCCGTATGCCCGCTGAGGTGGCACTCGCGCTGCGCGGGCCCGACTGGCACGCCCCGTTCGAGCCCGTCTCACCGGTCGCGCCGTCGGTGTCCGTCAGCACGGCGGAGGTGGATCGGGAGGCGGCAGCCGCTGCGACGGCGTTCGCCGCCCAAGCCGCCTCCGTCCTGGCGGCTTGCGCGACCTCTCCGCCGGCCCGGCTGAAGTCCGGCGGGGTCGGAGCACGTGAGCTGGGCCGGATCGGCAAGACGGCACAGTGTGACGACGCCGTGGTCCGCATCACCCTGGAGACGGCGTACGCGGCAGGGCTGCTGGCCCGGGACGGCGACCACGTCGCGGCGACCGAGGCATACGACGCCTGGGCGGAGCGGGAACCCGCGGAGCGGCTCCCGGTGCTGCTTCAGGCATGGCGGACGCTTCCGCTCACCCCGTCCCAGGCCCGCGACGAGGACGGAAAGGCGCTGCCCGCGCTCGCTGGGACACCGCCCTGCGACGGCTGCGTACAGGCCCGGCACGGGCTGCTCACCGCCGCCGCACAGTTCCCAGCGGGGCGGGGCGTGAAGAGCGCCCCGGACCTGGGTCCGTTGGTCGCCTGGTACCGCCCGCTCGCCCACCAACTGCCTCAGGACGAGACACCGTTCGCCACCGTGATCCGTGAAACGGAACTGCTCGGTGCGCTCGCTCGCGGCGCCCTGTCGGCCATCGGTGGCGCCCTGCCGGCCAACGACGTGGAACAGCTGACCGCCGCCTGTCGGCGGCTGCTGCCGGAGGCCACCGGGACAGCCCGCATCGGCGCCGACCTCACCGCCGTCGTCACCGGCACACCGGCCGCGCGGCTCACCACGCTCCTGGATTCCGTCGCCGACCGGGAAACCAGCGGCACGGCATCGGTGTGGCGGTTCAGCGCGGGCACCATCCGCCGTGCCCTGGACGCCGGCCGCGCCCCCGACGACATCACGGCCGACCTGGCCGCCATCGCCATCGGGCCCCTGCCACAGCCGCTGTCGTACCTGATCACGGACACCGCGCGCGGCCATGGCCGCGTGCGCATCGCCCCCGCGGCCTGTGTGATCCACGGAGAGGAGCCCGGCCTGCTTGCCGAGCTCACCGCCCATCGCAAACTCGCCAAGCTCGGCCTGCGGCAACTGGCACCGACAGTGCTGGTGAGCCGCAGCCCGCTCGACAAGACCCTCGCCGCGCTCCGCGCCGAGGGCTACGCGCCCGTCGCCGAGACCGCCGACGGGACCGTGCGCATCGAACAGACCCAGCGCCGCCGCGCCACCGCCCTGGTCCCGACCCCACGCCCGCCCGGTGGCGAGCCCCGCCCTCTGAACTCGGGCTCCCGCCGCGACGTGCGGGCCCCGGCAGCGGTCGATCTCAGGGCACTGGCCGCCCGATTGCGGGCAGCCCCGCCGACCGCCCCGGAGCCCGACCCGTACAACGGAGTCCCCTTCGACAGTGACACCGAGGAAATCATCGCCGGGTACGCGCACCGGCTCTCCCTCGCCGATGTCCGCCAGCTCGCCCATGCGATCAACGAGGGCCAGGCGGTCACCATCGATTACGTCGCGACCTCGGGCAGCCGCACCGTACGCACCCTCAGCCGGCTCGGTCTTGACCCGCCCTACCTCCATGCCTGGTGCCACCTGCGAAACGACGAACGCGTCTTCACCCTCTCCCGCGTTCAGGGCGTCATGCCCGCATAGCCTCGGTTGCGGTTCTGGTTGCATCCGCCCCCGATCAGCGGCGTTCTCCGTCCCCGGTTCCGTCGCAGTTGGTCCTCGGCGGCCCCAGAGCATGTCGCCGGCCTGCTGCGCCACCGTCCGGAGCATGGGCCGCAGGCAGTGGCGGGCGGCGAGGGTCGGTCGGCGCCGGCCAGGTCGGCCGCCTGCTCGCGCAGGGCCCAAGCGGGCGGTGCCAGGCCGAGCACGGCAGTTCCCCGACGGGGCGAAGATCTTCCGCGTCTTCGTCCGCAGAGGACGCGCCGGGCGGAGCGCGGGTGGATGCCCTCACAAGCGGCATGACGTTTTCTGACAGCGACCGGGCCGGTTGTCGTGCAGGCTTCCCAAGGGATCTCTTCGGAACCCGCCGTACGGCTCTTTGGCAGAAACGTTGTGGTCCGGGCGAGCTGATATCTATGGCCACGAAGTGAGAAATCGACGCGACGCGCGATGAAGGTTTCTTGCTCGACAAACAGAGCAGGGGTTGCATACCGCGCACAGCCGGACGCGCCGTGCTACTGTCGATCTCAGTTGCAGTTGTGGTTCCCAAAGACTTCAGGTGTCCTCACCGGTTTTATGTACCGGTGGAGCGCTTTTGTATCTCCGGTTATTTTCCGGCGGGGTAATCATCGCGACGACGCGGAGTCCGCACAGTGTGGACTCCGAGCACTGCCCCGAAGGAGATTTGACATGGCTGCTGGCACCGTGAAGTGGTTCAACGCGGAAAAGGGATTCGGCTTCATCGAGCAGGACGGCGGCGGCGCCGACGTCTTCGCCCATTACTCGAACATCGCCGCCCAGGGCTTCCGCGAGCTACTGGAAGGCCAGAAGGTGACGTTCGACATCGCGCAGGGCCAGAAGGGCCCGACAGCCGAGAACATCGTTCCCGCCTGACGCTGACGCTTACTTCGCAGCTGGGGCCCGCACCTTGGGGTGCGGGCCCCAGCTCGCTGCATTTCAAGGCGCAGACTCTCCGTCATGCCGTGGCCATTTCACCAGCGCCATGATTCACATGATTCAAGGGGTCCACACCCCTACCCTACGGGACTGCCGCACCCAACGATCCTGATGTAAATCCGCCAGAGCTTCCCACATGGGAAACCCGGCCTTACCGCCAGGATTGCGTCACTCATTTCAGCGGCGCACCCCGTGAGCGTGTTCCGCCGATCCGATTCGGTTCCGCATTATCTTTGGCTCGTTCTTGCGATTCTCTGCGCTGCTCATTTACTGCGGGAATTCCTTGATACGTGCCACATCAAGGAAGGTTCCGCATGAACCGCACACGCACAAACGATCGCTTCGCCCGCACTCGCACCGCACGTTCCGGCTCAGGAACGGGCGGCAGTCGGTCCGGAGTTGCGGCCTCCAGCCGCTCCGGTGCGCCGAGCCGTCCGCAAGGTCACGGACGTCGACAGTCCGCGCCACAAGGCGAGTTCGCACTGCCGGCGACGATCAACCCCGCGCTCCCCGCCGTCGAGGCGTTCGCCGATCTCGACATGCCGGCGCAGTTGCTGGCCGCGCTCGTCGCCGAAGGCGTGACCGTACCGTTCCCGATCCAGGCGGCGGCCCTGCCGAACTCCCTCGCCGGTCGTGACGTACTCGGCCGCGGGCGCACCGGTTCCGGCAAGACCCTCGCGTTCGGCCTCGCGCTGCTGGCCCGTACAGCCGGTCAGCGAGCCGAGCCCCGGCAGCCGCTGTGCCTGGTCCTCGTACCCACCCGCGAGCTGGCCCAACAGGTCGCCGACGCGCTCGCTCCATACGCCCGCTCGGTGAAGCTGCGGCTGGCCACGGTGGTCGGCGGGATGCCGATCGGCAAGCAGTCCAGTGTGCTGCGTACCGGGGCGGAGGTCGTGGTCGCGACGCCCGGCCGGCTCAAGGACCTCATCGACCGTGGCGACTGCCGCCTGAACCAGGTCGGCATCACCGTCCTCGACGAGGCCGACCAGATGGCCGACATGGGCTTCATGCCCCAGGTCACCGCGCTGCTCGATCAAGTGCGTCCCGAGGGGCAGCGGATGCTGTTCTCGGCCACCCTGGACAGCAACGTCGACCTCCTGGTCCGCCGATACCTGACCGACCCGGTGGTCCACTCCGTCGACCCGTCCGCGGGTGCGGTCACCACGATGGAGCACCACGTACTTCACGTGCACGGCGCGGACAAGCATCGGACGACCACCGAGATCGCGGCGCGAGAGGGCCGGGTGATCATGTTCCTGGACACCAAGCACGCCGTCGACCAGCTCACCGGCCACCTGCTGAACAGCGGCGTCCGCGCCGCCGCACTGCACGGTGGCAAGTCCCAGCCACAGCGCACGCGGACCCTGGCCCAGTTCAAGACCGGGCATGTGACGGTATTGGTGGCGACCAATGTCGCAGCGCGCGGGATCCATGTCGACAACCTCGACCTGGTCGTCAACGTGGATCCGCCCAGCGACCACAAGGACTACCTGCACCGCGGCGGCCGCACGGCCCGCGCCGGCGAGTCCGGGAGCGTCGTCACCCTGGTGACACCCCACCAGCGCCGCGGCATGAGCCGACTGATGGCTGCCGCCGGCATCACCCCCCAGGCCACCCACGTGCGTGCGGGCGACGAGGAGTTGAGCCGTATCACAGGAGCCCAGGCCCCCTCGGGAATCCCGGTCACCATCACCGTTCCGGTCGTGGAACGGCCCCGACGCGGCACATCTTCTTCGTCCCGGGAACGCCGCGGACGCAACTCCCAGGACCGGCGCACCGGCCAGGCGACGCGCGGCACCGGGCAGCGGCAGTCCTCCTTCAACGCGGCGGCCTAGAACCTTCGCGATCAGGAGGCTCACCCATCTCTGCAGGAGGCATCTTTTGACACTGGTTCAGATGCAGTCGCGCCCGGCGGATCCCGCCCCCACGACCGTGTTCGCCGCCATGGACACGTCCGCACCGCAGGTCTGTGACGACATGACCGTCGAGTTGGCCTCATCCGTCATGGCCGGTGCCCATGTCGGGCATCTGCTCCTCTGTGACAAGGACGACCAGTGCACGGGCCTTGTGACCCGGGCCCAGCTCGCCGTCGTCCGCGACAGCCCCTCATACACGGATCGGATCCGTCTTCGGGATGTCGTAGACGCCGGCGAACGTTCGCCTCGCCCGTGACCACGGTGGTCGGAGCGGAACACGCGATGCGGTACGGGCAGCTCAGCGCTCCGCAGTCGCCGAGGGGCATGGCTGCGCCCTGGGCGTTCTCGCCTTCTCCCGCTGATCCGCCTCACCCCGATCAGCCCGTTCTTCCTCTACCTGTGAGGCATCATGCGCTGTGTCATCGCCCGTTTCCCGTTCGACCTGTCCAAGAGCGGGGTGCTGGCCTCGATGAAGGGTGTCAAGCCCGATCCCATCACGGGTGAGTCGGTGATCATCGGTCGCCGCCACTACCCCGTCAAGCAAGTAGGCGAAGTCATCACCCGGCAGGACCGCCGCGACTTCACCAGCGGCGAAGTCATCCGAGCCATGGCCCGCCTCGGCTTCACATGCAGCGCCCTTCCCGAGGCCGCACCCGCGCGGGTCCTCAGCCCGTTCCAGACCGCGTCGGCACTGCTCGGCAGCCCCGCACCCCAGTAGCCACGAGGACGGGCGGAAGCCGACACACCAGAACAGCGACGAGGGCCCTGCCGACGCGCGTCGGCAGGGCCCTCCGCACTCCCGCCCTTCGCCCGGGCCGGGTAGCGGAAACACAAGGTCGGCGCGGCAGTAGGGCCGGCAGATGGTGTTGAATTTCCTTCGGGGCCCTGGTGCCGTACGGCACCAGGGCCCCTCGGCGCGTCGCACAACGAGGTGAAATGACAGCAGATACTCCGCTCAGCGGTCGTCTGGACGACGACGACTACCCCGCGTACACGATGGGGCGGGCTGCCGAGATGCTCGGCGCCACCCCCGGCTTCCTCCGAGCCATCGGTGAGGCCCGTCTGATCACGCCGCTCCGCTCGGAGGGCGGGCACCGGCGGTACTCCCGCTACCAACTGCGGATCGCCGCTCGCGCCCGCGAGCTCGTCGACCAAGGGACCCCGGTCGAGGCTGCCTGCCGCATCGTCATCCTTGAGGACCAGCTCGAGGAAGCACAGCGCATCAACGCCGAATACCGCCGCGCCGCGGACTTGAAGGGGCTCCTGAAAGGGAACACGTGACCCTGCGGACATTTACGGATCGAGGCCGGATTTTCTACCGCGTTCCATGGTGCGACTCGTGCGCTCCGGGGAAGGCGGCGGACGTTCCCTGACGTGGGTCGGGCGGCCTGGCGTAACACTACTCGACCTGGACGAGCACACCCGGTACGAGCAGGGCAGCCTGCGCCGCTTCCCCCGGTCCGGCAGTGGGGCCGTCTCGTGGGACCAGGTGCCGGATGATTTGATCCTCTTCTCAGCGGATTCGGAGACCGTAAATCTGGAGGATGCGCTGCGGCGGTGGTCCCCTGACCAGAGAAGCCTGGTGTTCTTCCGGGGCAACCTGGCAATGCCAAGCGTAAAGATGTCACACGAAGTAACGTGGCCCCTTCTGCCTGACATCTCGGACAAGGTACCCGAGTTTTGGGTGTACGCCATCGATGACGACATCCTTTTCGAGGAATCCTTCGACGGGACCTTCACGGTTTCCCGGATTCCCGGGAAACCGACACCGCCGGACTAAGACGCCCTCCCCGCCGTCGGCTCAGGCCCTCTTTGCGGTGTCCGCTTCGGCATGCGACATCACGACCGGAATCTCAGTAACGGGCCGGCGACCAACGATCTTTACCGCCTCGGACGCTGTGGCTGTCCGCGCTGGTCGCGCAGTTAGAGGTCGCCCTTGATGTAAGAGCGAGCCGCTGCCATGACGTCCTTGTGGCGGTCATCGGCGATGGCCTGAACCGGCGAGTCGTCCTCAAGCTGCGGGTTCATGCCGATCATCCACGCGCGCGCCGTGTGGCAGTTCTCGGCGAGCGTGATCATCTGGAACACCTGGTAGGCCGCTCGCAGGCGCAGCTCGGAGTCGATGCGCGGGCTGTTCTGACCGCTGCACCACTTGCCGACCTGCTTCGGGTCTTCGATGCCCGCGATGAACGCGGTAAGCCGCTGGCCGAAGTTTTCCTGCAGGAAGCGCGCGATGTCGGCGATGGACTTCTGCACCGTATCGGCGTGGGCCGTGGTCTCGGTGACGTGCTCTCGCACGGTCTCCATGGTCTCCTCATCTTCCTCATGGCCGGCTGGCACTCTGGGTGCCTCGACGGAGGGTGGTGGGCGGCGCTGCCTGCCTCAGGCACCTGACTCAGGGAAATGAGTGGGCCGGGACACGGGACCGCCCCGCCGGCTCACTCGAGCCTGGTCGACGATGGGCGGACGTCCGGCTCAGGCAGGCCGTACGTGGTGGATGGTCACGGATTCCCGGGCGACAAGGCGACGGGCAGTCCGTGACGTTCCGCGCCAGCGGTGTTGCGGCTGGGCGCACTGGTACGCCAGAGGAGATGGTGGCGACTCAGGGCCGGCGGCGCTGGAACGATCGTGACGACGGCCGGCAGTGGTGGACCGATGGGTAACAGACGACTGGTCAACATCGCATCTCCTTAGCTGTGTTGAAGACAGTCTACCCTCCAGCGGGCCGGTCACTCCACCGTTTTCCCCTCTTTAATCCCCCGTGAAATCCCCCCTCGCATCGTGGGCTCCCTGGCGTGACCAGGGGTTTCGCGAGCCTCGGTTGGTGACGCTGTGACCCATTCATGGCCATGGGGTGTCAGAGCACCGCCCGATCGGGCGACGGCTGTGCGGCCGAACCGCCCGAGCGTGCGAGACCCTGACCCCGCTTCAGAGGAGCTCAGAAGAGCTTGAGGCCGTACTCCGTCGCGACCTCCCGCAGGGCGGCGTCCTCCAGCCGGATGGGGCGGCGCTCCGCTTGTTCGAGGTCGACATCGCCGAAGACGGCCCAGCACTGGCGCCCGCCGTATCCGGAGCGGTAGGCGATGCCCTGCGCCAGTCGGTGACCGGCCTGGTTGCGCTGGGCGACGGTCCAGGCGGCGATCTGGCGGGCGATCCTGCGGTCACGGCCGTGGATGTGCTCGTCGGTGAGTGGGCTCCCCACTTCCCACGCCTCCAGCTCGTTGTGGAGTTCCTTCGTGAGAACCGCTCGCGTAGCCACGGAGTCGACGTCGAGGAATCGCGCGTCCTTGGCCGGCACGATCCTGACGAGGATGTGGTCCTCCCGCCAGCCCGAGGCCAGGTGGCCGAGTCGCATGGTGCTGGGCCGGTTGTCCCAGTCGCTTCCGATGAGTCTGCGCAGTTCCGGATGGACCCGGAAGTGCGCCAGGGCTTCGGCGTAGCAGCCGGCCGGATCAGTGGCGCAGTAGAGCATTCCGTAGGTGGCAAGACTGAAGCGACCGGCGCTGGAGCCCTGGCTGGTTTCGGGCTCCAGCCGGTTGTACTCCACGGGCTTCTTCTTCTTGCCCAGGCGCCACATGCCGCGCTGCGGGGCGGGGACGAGGGTGACAGGAGACTCGCCGGAGGAACACATCAGGCCCACGCCCCCGAAGCGTCGGCGGGCGTGGTGCGGCCGGTCCAGGCGGTCGCCGACGCGGGCCCAGCGGGTTCGGTGGTCAGGTCTCGGACGGCTGAGTCCCGTACGACGGAGAAGCGTAAGTGGGCGGCGGTCACCACCGAAGAGGCGCGGTTCATAGGTCCTCGTTGCTTGGCTGCTGGTTGCTGTCACGCGGCACTGCCAGAGGCCCCGGTGCGCGGGGCTCGGGGAATGTTCCGCATTCCGCCGGAACACGCGGGCGATCATTCTTGCCCAGCCGGCACCTGAGGGTGCCCGCTTCGGCTGTCTCGTGGGGGCGCGCGAGGGGGGCGCGGAGGCATGAGGACAGCGCACAGTCATCTCAATACCGCTCCAGATGTACGCCGAAGACACAGACCCCTGCTGTCCCGGCGGCCAGGAGGACAGGATGCTCCGCGTCCGGTTCGCTCGTCCGACGGATCGCGAGGGTGCTGAGCGGGTTGCCGGTCACGATGCGCAGCAGGTGCGTCCGGGCGGTGACGTCCCACACGTGGATGGTGCCGCTGGGGCCCGCGGCGGCGAGGCAGGGCCGGCCGGCCGGGGTGCGGAAGGACACCAGCGCGGTCACGGGGCCGTCGCCGGCGTCGAAGCGGTCGCCGGCCGCCCGCAGGGTCGCGGCATCCCAGAGGCGGACGGTGCCGTCCTCCCCGCCGGACGCGATCAGCGCGGCCTCCCCATGGCGGGGCGGCACCGTCGCCACGGTGTGGACGCCCTGCTGGCCGCAGTGGATCGGCGGCCTCCCGGACGGCCCGGTGGCGGGATCCCACAACCGTACGGTTCCGTCGGCGCCGGCCGACACGACGAGTGCTCCGTCCTCCGTGTCGAGCACGGCGATGTCCCTGACGCTCAGCATGTGGTCGTCCCAGCGGGCCAGCTGGCGCTGTCGGCCGAGGTCCCAGAGGCGCACGGAGCCGTCTCCGCTGCCGGTGGCCAGCAGGGTCCGTTCACCGTCCGTGAAGGCCTCCATGGCCTGGACGGGGATGCTGTGGTTCACCAGCTTTCCGCGGCTTCCCGGAGCCCCGCCGTTGCCCGCGTCCAGGGACCAGATCCGGATGCCGGCGTCACTGTGCGCGGTCAGCAGGAGGGGATCCCCGCAGACGGTGGCCCAGGCGAAGGCGGTCACCGTGCTCTCACCGGCTGGAAGGCGCACGTGACGTCCCGTCTCCGCGTTCCACAGCGCGGTCCCCGCCTCGTCGGCCACGGCGATGAGCAGGGAGGGGGCGGCAATCGCCCAGCTGGGCAGCGCGGCCGCGGTGACGGGACGTCGGACGACTCGTGCGGGGCGGCTGCCGTGGCCCGCGAGCTTCCAGCGGCGCAGGGTCTTGTCCGCGCCGGCGGAGACGACGAGCGCCTGCGAGTCCCCCGGCAGTTCGGTCAGCGCCAGGGGAGGAGCCGTGTGTCCTTCGAGAGCACCGCCGATCGGGTGGCCGGTGTCCGCGTTCCACACCCGGAGGGTGTGGTCGATGCCGGCGGACACCACGGCTTGCTCTCCGTCTACCAGCAAAGCGGCGAGGGCGATGACCGATCCGGCGGGCGACGGTGTCGCCGCAGCCGTCCGGCGGCCCGTCGCCGCGTCCCAGAAACCGATGTGCCCCGAGTCGTCGCAGGTGGCGTACCGGCCGGGCACCGGCAGGTCCACGACGGCCCGCACCTCGTCCTGGTGCTGCTCGGTGCGGACGACGTCCTGGCCAGGCCGCCAGACGCAGACCTGCCGCCCCTGCGCGATGGCCAGCGCCATGCCGTCCGTTTCGGCGAGGCCGATGCCCGTCAGGATCGCCGGTGCCGCGTCCAGGTCCGGCAGCGGGGTGTCGACGGGCTGGAAGGTGGCGGTGTCCAGTGCGGTCAGCCGGCCGTCGCTGTGGGCGACGAGGATGCACTGCGGCGCGTCCGCCGGTGTGTGGAGCGTGAGGCCGCTGACCCAGGTGCGAGGGCGGCGTACCGGCTCGGCGAGCAGCCGGCCGCGGAGGGTGTCCCAGACGCGGACGGCTCCGTCGGTCCCGCCGGACACGAACAGGTCGGCCTGAAGGGGCAGCAGGTGCTGGATGGCGCCGCCGTACGTGTGCAGGGGCACCCCGAAGGGCACGCCGTGCGTTTCCCACATGCGGATCGTCCCGTGGCTGTCACCACTGATCAGCAGGTTCCGGCCGTCGGACGTCGTGGTGTGGGCCAGCGACTCGACGAGGATGTCGGAGACGGCCAGGACGTTGCCCGGCACGGTCCAGTCGCTCCACAGCGGAGTGATGCGCGAACCCGCCAGGCCTCGTCTCGCCGCGGGCAGACCGGCGAGGGGAGTGCGGCGGCGGGTCGCGGCGTGGTGGGCCAGGTGCAGGCTCGTCAGACGTGAGTCCGGGTCGGCGTCGCGGACGAACGGCTCGATGACGGCCCAGGCCTCCAGCCAGTCCTGGTGCTGCCCGGCGCCCGCCTGCCGTAACAGGGTGCGCACATTCTTGCTCGACTCCCAGGGCAGTACGGCCAGCGGCACATGGGCATCATCGAGGACGTTGCCCCGGGCGGCGTGGTCCGCCAGGTGTCGGCTGAGGTAGGGGTGGGGCGGGATGGTCGGGTCCTCGGCGACCAGCCCGGCCAGCGCCTTCGCGATCAGCCGGTGCGCGTCGTCCGCGGCGGCCCACGCCTTGGCGTCGCTCATACGGCGTCCCCCGGGAGGTCTGCCAGCAGGTCCTGCCGCGGGTCCCTGAGGATCTCGGCCAGTGCTTCGTGGGCCGGCCGGTATACGAGACGGTCGTCCTCGTGGTCGTGGGCCAGGTATCCGGAGAGTCTGCTCTTCAGCAGGGTGCCGATCATCCGGTCGGGGTCCTCGATCGGCCGGCCGAGCAGCGCACCGGCCATCGTCGGCCACACATTCGACCAGGGGGTGCCGGCGCCCAGCGCGAAGGCACTGGCTCGTAGGAGCGCCAGGGCCACGTCCTTCGGCAGCCCTTCGTCGGCCACCAGCACGAGGTCGCGCCGCAGCAGCCCCTTGGTCCCCGCCTGCAGCAGATCGAGCCACTGCGGGCTGCCGGCCAGGGCGCCCGGGTCGGGCGCGGCCTTCAACTGCTCGCCCGCCAGCCGGGCGTCCAGGAACGAGGGCCACACCCGGTCGGCGACGGTCTCGGCGGCTGCACGGGCGTTGCCGCTCTCGGAGGTGTCCGGGCCGATGAGCGCTTGGACGTAGTCGACGATGTCGTCGCGGCTGCTCGGCGCGTCCGTGCGCAGGACCGATGCCGTGGGGAAGATCTCGCGCAGCGCGGCGAGCAGTCCGGGCTCCCGCACGGTGCACGACTGCGTGGCGGCGCGGCCGGTGCGCGGGCGGCCGCTGCGTACTCCTACGAGCGGGCGGCTGCTGCGTACTCCTATGAGCAGTCGCAGATGCCGCTGGCCTTGCCCGGGTCGGCGCTGCCCGGGCAGGGGAGTGCAGTGGGAGTTCAGCGGGGCGAGGACGCTCCGGACGATCCGGAAGGGCTCGAGCGCTTCGTCCAGGCCGTCAACGACCACGGTCAGCGTCTCACCGGGCTCCTTCAGGCACGAGTCGAGCTGAACGCCCCAGAGTTCCACAGGGTCGTCCGTCGGTCCCGGGGAGTGCGGTTCGATCTCGAGCCCGAGCAGCAGCTCCCGCAGCACATCCGAGGCCGAGCGGTGCCGGGCCAGTACGGCGACGGACACGGACGCCTCGGGCGGGACGGTCTCCGGCGGGGCCGACTTCAGAGCGTCGCTGTAGCGGGGGTTCGCGCGGAACAGCGGGTCGCTGAGCGTCACGGCCCGGCCCAGCACGGCCGATTTGCCGCTTCCGGCGGTTCCGGTCAGCAGCAGTACTCCGCGGGGGCGGGTGAGGAAGGCGGTGAGGTCGCGGTTCAGGCGGTCCCGGCCGCTGAAGTACCAGCCGGGGTCCGACTCCTGCGGGCGTCCGCTGGCCCGGTCGAGCCAGACGTCGATGTCGTCCGCGGGGGTGGCGACCTGGCGGCGCGCGGGCCCGACCAGTTCCCGTACGGGCCGGTATCCGGGGTTGGGCAAACAGGGCGTCGGCGTGGTCTGGCCGCCCCCGTCGATGATGCGGTGCAGCCGGTGCTTGCGCCGCTCGGTGTCGGTGCCCAGTTCGTTCTCGAACTCCGTCATCAGATGGGCCACGCTCAGCCAGGGCGTGGTGATCTGCGCGTTGGTGCGCAGCCGATCGAGGACCCGGCGCATCACCGAGGGGAAGCGCCGTACATGGACTGGCTGGTCGTGGGCGCAGGTGACGATGACGTCCAGGCTGCCCCCGGCCCGCCTGCTGTGCCGGATCTCCTCGTGGAGCCGGGCCATTTCGTCGGCGATGCCTGCCGCGTAGCAGGTGTTGATGATGACCAGGACATGCTCGGCGTGGGAGTCGAGGGCGGCGGCGGCGATCTCGCTGGTACGGACGGCCGTGGCCAGCTGACGCCGGGGCTCCGTCTTCGGCAGCTGCAGGAAGTGCGTACCCGAGGCGCCCAGTTTTCCGTGTCCGGTGACGAAGAGGACCAAGGCCTGGCCCCGCGTCTCGCGCACCTTGGACTCGTGCAGAAAGCGCTCCACGTCATAGCGTTCCCACAAGTCCGGCTGGGGCATCCTCAGGAACGGCTCGGTCGCTCCGGATCCGCACCACCAGTCGGCGACGACCGAGAGCTGCTCGTCGATGCCGTCCGTGAACTCCTCGTCCCCATCCGGATATGCGCGGACGGCGACGGTCAGCAGGGTGCGCTGTGCGGCCTGTTCATCCCCCGACGGTGTCTCTCCGATCCTGACAAGCCCACTCGCCCGCCGCTGCATGCTCCCTATTCTTCCCTCATGAGTGAGCTGTCGCAGCCGTATCCCGCAGCCGAACGGCCCCACCGCCTCCCCGGCGTGTCCCCGAACACGACCCAGGACGCCGTTGTCGTGGTACCCGGCATCATGGGCAGCGAGTTGTACGACACGGAGAGAGACGCCGTCGTCTGGGGCTTGTCGAACCCCCGTTGGCTGCTGAAGGCGTGGACGGCACCCGGCGGACTGAGCCCGCTGCACCTCACCCCCGACGAACGTGAGGGCCGCCTGGGCCGCATCCGGGCCCGGCGTCTGCTGCGGACACCTGCCTGGAGCCCCGTCCTGCGTGGTGTGGAGCCCTACACCAAGCTGGTCCGGACCGTCACCATGAGCGTGGCCGCCCCGGAGGCGGTCCTGGAGTTCCCGTACGACTGGCGGCTTCCTGTCGCCACGAACGCCCGCTTCCTCGCCGAGGCGGCGCGTGAACACCTGGAGCGATGGCGCGGGCACCCCGCGCACACCGCGGCCCGCGCACACCGTGTCGACGAGCGGGAGGGCCGGCTCGTCTTCGTCGCTCACTCCATGGGCGGCCTGCTCACGCTCGCCGCGCTCAGCAACGGGCCGGACGGTGACCTGGCGCGCGACACCAGGGGCGTGCTCACCCTCGGCACACCCTTCCAGGGCGCGGTCGCCGCCACCGTGATTCTCAACACCGGCCAGGGGGCGCCGGTTCCGCTTCCGCACGGCAGGCTCAGGCGGCTGGCCTTGACCATGCCGGGCCTGCACGATCTGCTGCCGACGTACCCCTGCCTGGACGAGGGCATGAACGTCCGGCGGCTCACCCCGGTGGACATCGCCGACCTCGGCGGGGACAAGGACCTGGCGCTGGAGTCGCAGGCGTTCCATGACCGTCTGCGCGGTCGTACCCTGCCCGGGCACCGTACGGTCGTCGGCATCAGCCAGCGCACGATGCAGTCGCTGGCCCTTCGCGACGGCATCGTCGTCCCCTTCGAGCACTGCTACCGGCAGCACCGGGACGGCGAGTTGATGCGGGACGCCGATGGCGCCCCGCGCCGCTTCGATGTCGCGGGCGACGGAACGGTGCACAAGGAGTCGGCCTCCCCGACCCGCGCCACCGTGCCGTTCGCCCTCCAGCACGGCACGCTCGCCAAGGGCGAGGCCGCGATGGAGGCGGTCACCTCGTTTCTGGAGGAGGACGAGCACTTGGGCCCCACCCAGGCCGCGGCGGGCCTGGGACTGCAGGTGCCGGACTTCGTCACCCCCGATACCGACTGGACGCTCCGCGTGCACGGCGCGGACAGCCCAGCGGGGCTCGAGTGCACCGTCGAGGAGGTGGGGGCGGAGGCCGGCTTCAGGACCCGCGCCGCCCTGTACGGCGACGAGGACGACCTCGCGGCGCGCGTCACCGTGCCCGCGAGCGGGCTGTACCGCGTCACCCTCGACTCGGGCGACGGCACACCGCTGACCCAGCTCGTCCTCGCAGGCCCGGACGGCCTGACCCACGAGGGCTGACCCTGCCCCCACGCCCGCGTGCGACGTGGAGGGGCATCGCTGAATCGAGGACGCCGGCGAGACGTTCCCCGCCGCCGTCGTTGGCCGCGCCCACGACGCAGCGGGCCACTTCGCGGCCGTCACCGGCCACGCTCGGCCATGCCGCGGAGTCGCGCCGCTTGATGTCGGCGGCCAACCCGCCCAGCCGCCAGACGGCCTTGGCACCGCGCCGGGTGCCGGGCGGAGGGGCGAAGGCCGCCTCGACCTGCTGCGGGAGGGGGCGATGAGCGGGGTCCTCGGCGAGACATGGGGCGACGAGCGCGCGTACCGGCTCCGGCACCTGCGACAGGTTCGGCTCTCCGTGGACCATTTCGTACTGGACCGCGGCCACGTGCCCGCCGTCGTACGCCCGCTCGCCGCTCGCCGCGTAGGCGAACCGCCCCACGTCCGCGCCGGGCAGCGGCATGCTGATCACGACCGTACGGTTTCCGCCCGGCAACCGTGCGAGGAAACGACGCTCCGGCACCGGTACCCGGCCGCCGTCCTCCGTGGCGAACCGGGCGACGGCGTCGTACGGGCCGATTCGCCGTGGGTCGTCCGCGCGCAGCGGTTCCATGAACGACGACTCCCCCTCCGCGGCACCAAGCGCAACAACCCGACGCACGCCGGGGATCCGCAACGCATGGAGGCACACGCACCGGCCTACCCGGGGGCAGGGCAGGGCATATGAGGGGTGACCCACCCGTGCATCGGTTCGATCACCGAAGCCACGCGCGCTGCCACGGTGAATCCCGCCGGGAACAACATCCTGGACGTCGCGCTCACTGAACTGACAGGAAGGCAACCATGGACGTCAGCGCCCGTATCGAGGACGCGTACGCGCAGCTCGTGCGCCGTAACCCCGGAGAGGCGGAGTTCCATCAGGCGGCGCTCGAGGTCCTGCCGGCCCTCGAGCCCGTGCTCGCCGCGCATCCGGAGTATCTCGACGCCCGGATCGTGGAGCGGCTGTGCGAACCGGAGCGGCAGATCATCTTCCGGGTGCCCTGGGTCGACGACCGCGGCGTCGTCCAGGTGAACCGCGGCTTCCGCGTGGAGTTCAACAGCGCGCTGGGTCCGTACAAGGGAGGCCTGCGCTTCCATCCCAGCGTCAACCTGGGCATCGTGAAGTTCCTCGGCTTCGAGCAGATCTTCAAGAACGCGCTGACGGGCCTCGCGATCGGCGGTGGCAAGGGCGGCGCCGACTTCGACCCCAAGAGGCGCTCCGACGCCGAGGTCATGCGCTTCTGCCAGTCCTTCATGACCGAACTCCACCGGCATCTGGGCGAGCACACCGACGTACCGGCCGGGGACATCGGGGTGGGCGCCCGCGAGATCGGCTATCTCTTCGGCCAGTACAAGCGGGTGACCAACCGCTTCGAGGCCGGCGTCCTGACCGGCAAGCCGGTCGGCTGGGGCGGTTCGTACGCGCGCACCGAGGCCACGGGGTACGGCACCGTCCACTTCACCCAGGAGATGCTGCGCACCCGGGGCAAGCGGTTCGACGGACGTACGGTGACCATCTCCGGCTCCGGCAATGTGGCGATCTACGCCATCGAGAAGGTCCACGCGCTCGGTGGCCGCGTGGTGGCGTGCTCCGACTCCTTCGGCTATGTGGTCGACGAGAAGGGAATCGACCTCGATCTGCTCAAGGAGGTCAAGGAGGACCGCCGCGAGCGGATCTCCGCCTACGCCGAGGCCAGGCCGGGCGCCGTCTTCTCCGCCCGCGGCTCACTGTTCGACGTGCCCTGCGAGGTGGCCCTGCCCTGCGCCACCCAGAACGAGCTGGACGAGCAGAGCGCGATCGCCCTCGTCAAGAACGGCGTACAGGCCGTGGCCGAGGGCGCCAACATGCCCTGCACCCCCGAGGCCGTCAAGATTCTCCGGGAAGCCGATGTCCTCTTCGGCCCCGGCAAGGCCGCCAACGCCGGCGGAGTGGCCACCTCGGCCCTGGAGATGCAGCAGAACGCCGCCCGCGACCGCTGGACCTTCGCCCAGACCGAAGCCCGCCTCGCCGCCGTCATGACCGACGTCCACACCCTGTGCCGCACCACCGCCGACCGCTACGGTTCCCCCGACGACTACGCCCTCGGCGCGAACGCCGCAGGTTTCCTGCGGGTCGCGGAGGCCATGGCCGCGCAGGGAGTCGTCTAGAAACGATCCGATTTCACCCAGGAACGATCCCGTCCGGACCAGTACTTTGCCCCCAGACAGGTAGTGGTTTCCCGAACCCGTTCGCAAGGGTACGGAACACGCAGCATGCCGGGGGGTGGGAGCACGGAGATTTCGCGCGCGATCGACGCGCTGCTGCGCGCCCGAATGCGTCAATTGCCCGAGGTGGAGCGCGAGAGCACGCGCCCGGTGCGGTACTCCAGCCGTACGTCCAGCAGGCTGTTCACGGCCGCGGCCAGGCCGATTCGTTCTCGTCCATCGGGTCACCTTCCGCCGCGACCCAGGGGTGTCAGGGGTGCCACGGGGGTGACCCGCGCGAACGAGCCGGTGTGACAACGGAGTCCGCTCAGGACATCCGTACCTCGGCCGCCGCGGGCACCCCGCTGGAGACCGGCTTACGGAGCAGCAGCAGCGCCGCGTCGTCGTGGAGCCGACCGCCCACATGGGCCAGCAGTTCGTCGTGGAGCGCCGCCAGCGTACGGGAGGGTTCGTCGCAGATGTGCCGCGGTACCCGCTCCATCAGCGGGAAGTACTCCCGGTCCTGGTCGCGCGCCTCGATGACCCCGTCGGTGTAGAGGAGCAGCTGGTCACCGTCGGCGAACGGCACCACCTGGAGGGTCGGCGTCTCGCCGCCGAGGGAGGCGAGCCCCAGCGGCGGGGCCGGGCGGGTCGGCTCGACGGGGATGACGCCCGACGGGCTGACCAGCAGCGGCGGGGCGTGGCCGCAGTTGACGAGCTCCATCCGCCCGGAGCGGGGGTATCCGGCGACCACGGCGGTGACGAAGTCGTCGGCGGCGAGATTCCGCGACAGGCTGCGCTCGATCCTGCCGACGACATCGAGCAGATCCGGTTCGTCGTAGGCGGCCTCGCGGAAGACGCCGAGGACGAGGGCGGCGGTGCTGACGGCGGGCAGCCCCTTGCCACGCACATCGCCGACGATCAGCCGGATCCCGTACGGCGTGGGCACCAGTGCGTAGAGGTCGCCGCCCACCCGGGCCTCGGCCGCGGCGGCGCTGTAGCGGACCGCCACCTGGAACTGGCCGACGCGGGCGGGGACCGGCCGGAGCAGGGCGTTCTGAGCGGCCTCGGCGACCGAGCGGACGGCCGCGAGCACCCGTTCGCGGCGTTGGCGCAACAGGCTGG
Source organism: Streptomyces sp. NPDC005393 (assembly GCF_040606675.1). Classification (NCBI taxonomy): domain Bacteria; kingdom Bacillati; phylum Actinomycetota; class Actinomycetes; order Kitasatosporales; family Streptomycetaceae; genus Streptomyces; species Streptomyces sp. NPDC005393. The sequence continues at coordinate 27,761 of NZ_JBEXFG010000008.1, forward strand.
CCAGACAGCTCGCGAGGGTCACGGCGGCCAGCGCGGACAGGACGATCGCCTGCTCGTGCACCGGCGCGCCACCCAGGACACCCAGCACCGCGCCCACCGCCACGGCGATGAAGCCGATCCGCAGCACGCCGCACGGCCTGCAGGTGGCGGCGGCCAGCGCGGGGCCGACGGCGAGCAGCGGCAGCCAGCTCATCCCGACGGGGGTGAGGCGGTCGAGGACGGCCACCACAGTGATGATCAGTACGGGCACCGCGGCGGCGCAGCGCGCGGGGGCTTGGGGCTGGTCCGGGTCACGCAGGGGGATTCGGGCCTGGATCATGTCCTGCTTCGCTGCTCTCTCTCCGCTCGGGGCGCTGACGGGCCGGCTGGCCGACGGGCTGACGGGCGGGTGCCGTAATGTCCGTTTCATCCAGAGAAGCAAGGATTTGCCGCAGGCCACAAGGGCGACGTTTTCAGATAGTGAGCGAAAGCCCCCTGGTCACGCGGCTCGCCGTCGAGATCAGCGCCCCCTGGAGCACATCGAGCGGGTCCTCAAGCCGGGAGAGCTGGGCCGCCTGGAGCGAGATCCCGAGCGAACCGAGCCGGTCCCCGCTGTACACCGGCACCGCGAAGCACACCGTGCCGACGGCGTATTCCTCCCGATCCGCGACGAGGGGCGTGGCGGACGTGTCGTCGAGCCGGCGCAGCAGCTCGGCGCGGCGGGTGATGGTGCGGGGGGTGAGATCCGCCAGCGGATGGCGGGAGAGGTACTCCTCGCGGGCGTCGTCGTCCAGCTCCCGCAGCACGCACTTGCCGAGCGCGGTGGCGTGCCCGGCGTCCTCGAACCCCACCCACAGGTCGACCCGGGGCGCCCGGGGGCCGTCGACGATCTCCGCGACCCGGATCTCGCCCTCCTCGTAGAAGGTGAGGTAGGCGGCGGCCGACAGTTGGTCGCGCAGCGCGGCGAGGGTGGGCCGGACCCGGCTGAGCAGCGCCTGGTCCCGGCTGCTGGCCTGCAGGGTGTGCAGCCGGTCGCCGACGACGAAACCGCCGTCGGCCAGCCGGCTGACATAGCCGTCGTGGACCAGGGTCCGCAGCAGGTGGTACGTGGTGGCCAGCGGCAGCCCCACCTCACGTGCCAGTCGTTTCGCCGGCGCACCGCCCTCATGCGCGCCCACGGCTTCCATCAAGCGGAAGGCTCGCTGCACGGATGTGATGAGCGTAGGGCCCGCCTGAGCACCCATATGACCAGCTTGCGCCCGCCGCACTACGGCAGGCAAGACGCTTCCCCGGGCGGCGGGTCGGCACGCCGGCCGCCGCACGCCGAGGGCCCCGGCCGCACGCCGAGGCCCCTGACCGCACGCCGAGAACCCCGGCCGCACGCCGAGGGCCTGCGCGCACGCCGAGAGCGCCGACCCGCCATCGGCGGCGCCCTCGGCCTCGCCCTGCCCGGTCAGCCGGGGGTGATCCGGCCGCGCCAGGCGCCCTCTTCCGCACCGCGGTGCTCGATGAAGTCCTTGAACCGCCGCAGGTCGCCCTTCACCCGGTGGTCGAGAATGCCGGTCATGTCCGCGGCCTTCTCCGCCACGCCATTCGGCTGGAAGACCATGGCCAGCTCCACCCGGGTGTGGTGGGGGTCCAGCGGTTTGAAGGTCACCAGGCCCTGCTGCTGGACACCGCCACCGGTCGTACGCCATGCGATGCGCTCGTCGGGAAGCTGGTCGACGATCTCCGTGTCGAACTCCCGGTGCACACCGGCGATGGAGGTGGTCCAGTGGTTGTGCCGGTCGTCCACCTGGGTGACCTGGTCCACGCCTTCCATGAACCGTGGGAACTCGGTGAACTGCGTCCACTGGTTGTAGGCCGTGTGCAGCGGAACCGCAACCTCGACGGACTCCCGCACCGTGCTCATCGGTAACTCCTTTCGACGTTGTCGCGTTCACTGGCCGGGTTTCCGGGATCGGGTCCCCGAAACGTCGCGGAGGCGGCCGCACGGACGCAGCCGCTACGGACGTACGGACGCCGGCCGATACGGCCGCAGCCGTTACGGACGCGCTCCGGCGGACAGCGGAATCCGCGCGGCGGAGGTCCCGAGCCCGGTGGGGCCGAGCCACTGGAGCGGCAGCCGCTCGGGGGCTTTGGCCCCGGCCGGGGGCTGGAGTTCGTAGTGCAGCTCGTCCTCCTTGTACCGGGCCACCTCCCGGTGCCAGTTCATGATCCCGGTCATCCAGTTCTGCAACTCCCGTACGTACCCGTCCATGGCGCTCCGGGCCTCCGGCCCCAGATCGAAGTCGTCGTACAGGACCGGGAACTCATGCGCCGCGACATGCTGGAACTGCCGCATCCGGGAGGTCATCAGGTCATGGACGATGGCGAGGCCGCTCGGGTAGTCGCAGTCGAAGAAGTTCTGGACGACGAGGACGCCGTTGTGGACCTCGCCCTCGAACTCGATCTCCTTCTGGTACGAGAAGACGTCGTTGAGCAGGGTCGCGTAGTCGACGGCGGCGTTCTCCAGCGAACGGACCGGCCCACTGCGGTAGATCTCGGGCGGGACCCGCTGCCCACGGGCCAGCCGGCACAGGCTCATCGTCAGGTCGGAGCCGAAGGTCAGCCGGCGCATCTCGATGTAGTCGACGGGGTCGGGGATCCGGTTCTGCGCCTGGTTGGCCAGCTCCCACAGCCAGCTGGCGATCATGTCCTCGATGGCCGTGCGGAAGGTGCGCCGCGCGGTGTCGTCCATCGGCCCCGCCGTACGGCGCCACAGATCGGCGAGCCCGCGCTCCAGCGCGTTCGCCGGGGCCGGGGCGGGGCCCGCGTCGAGCGGCATGAAGGCCCCGAGCCGGGCGTTGCACGCCTTGGCGGCGGCCAGATCGCGGGTGCGGCCGAAGACCGCCGGGTAGTAGTCGTCCGCGTAGGTGCCCCAGGCCAGCCAGCCCGACGCGAGATCGAGCTCGTCGGCCGGGCCGTCGGGGTGGATGCCCGCCGCGCACAGCGGGAGATCGGCGGCGAGGAGCCGGTGCTCGTCCCAGACGTAGGAGTGGGGGACGCCGGGCTGCGGTTCGAGAAGGCCCATCCGGTGCGACCACTCGACCAGATTGCGGCGCGCGCTCTCCAGATGCGGGTTGAGCCGGAGGGTGAAGGGCATGAAGAAGTCCGGCAGCCGGGACGGCCCGACCTTCCGGAACGGGACATGGCTGAAACCGCGCGCCCTGGCCGCCTCGGCCCGGCCGGTCGTCGGCCGGAGGTTCGCCGCCGAGACGCCGAGGCCGGTGAGCGCGAAAGGGGCGAAGGGGGCGAAGGGGGACCGGGCCGCGGGCGCGGAGCCCTCGCCCGCGCCGTTCATATAGCGGCTGGAGCGCATGTGCCACTCATGGCCGCCCGACTGCCAGTCCTGGAGCCCCTTGACGTACGCCAGCACGCCCGCGCACGCCACCGGGTCCAGACCGTGCTCGGCGAAGAGCGGGCCGAGCTCGGTGAGCGTCGTGTTCTCGAACTGCTGGAGCCGTGAGGTCAGCAGCTCATTGACGGCGTCCGCCGCCTGCTGGGTGGTGCAGCCCAGGAAGGTCTCCAGGACCAGGACGCCATTGCTCAGCTCGCCCTCGTCCTCGATCTCCCGCTGGTACGAGAACAGGTCGTTGCGCAGATGCACCCCGTCCGAGAAGGCGTCCCGCACCACCCGCATCGGCCGGGCCCCGGCGATCGGCGCCGGCACCTCGGCGCCCACCGCGTGCTCGACCAGCCCGGCCGACCACGGCGCGCCGCCGACCTTACGGCGCATCTCGATGTACTCGACCGGGTTGGGGATCCGGCCCGCGTTGATGTTGGAGAGCTCCCAGAGCGACTCGTTGAGCAGATTCTCGGTGGACTCGCGGAACCGGGCCCTCCAGTCCCGCGACATCGTCGGCACCGTACGCGCCCACAGGTCCTTCAGGCCCGCCTCGACCGGGTTGGTGGGCTCGGGGACCTCGGCGGCGGGGTCCATCGGCATGAAGGCGGGCAGCCGGTCCAGATAGGCCTTGCCGCCCTCGCGGTCCTGGGAGCGCTTGAACTTCTCCAGGAAGTGGTCGTCGAAGAAGAACACCCACACGTACCAGTCCGTGACCAGCGACAGCTCCGCGCCGGGGCAGTCGGGGTGGGTGTACGCGCACAGCAGGGCGTAGTCGTGGGAGTCGAGGTCCTTCCCCTCCCAGATTCCCGAGCCCTCGAGCATTCCCATCTCGCGGGCCCACTGGGCGGAGTGCTCCCGTGCCTCCTGGACATGGGGGTTCAGCCGCGCCGGATACGGCATGTAGAAGTCGGGGAGTTGAAAGGGCTGTGTCACTGGTGGGCCGGCACCTCTCCGTGCGACGGTGCGGGTGCCGTACGACACACGCGCTGGTCGGCTCCGCCCTACCCAGGGCCCTTCCCGGCTATCCGACAGCCGCATTAGTCACATGAACGACACCCCCTTTTCGGCCCCCGTCACCTCGCGCCCGCCGCTTGGCATGGCCCGCGCGGTCCTGGTGGCGGGGCATCGGCCCGGGAGGGCCGCTCTCATAATGGGTCGCGGGGCGTGTCGGGTGGCGCGCCACGCGAACGACTACAGTCACGTAGACGAACCAGGCGGAGGGAGCGTGCCCCATGGCGGAGCCGGACGCCGGGCCGAACCCCGGGGCGAGCGCGGGCCGACGGTCGTCGGGTGAGCTCGAAGCGAGCGTTCTGGCGGCGCTGTGGGCCGCCGACGGGCCCTTGACACCGGCCGACGTCCAGCGCACGCTCGGCGGCGCCCTCGCCCGTACTACGGTCACCACGATCCTCACCCGGCTGCACGACAAGGGCGCCGTCGCCCGCGCCCGCGCCGGCCGCGGCTACGCCTACACCCCCACCCAGGACTCCCCGGGCCTCACCGCCCGCCGGATGCGCTCGGAGCTGGAGAAGGAGGAGGACCGCGAAACGGTCCTGGCCCGCTTCGTCTCCGAGCTGAGCGACGACGACGAGCGGCTGCTGCGCTCGCTCCTCGACGGCGGCGACGGCGACAGCGAAAGCGACGCCGGCAACGGCGGCGCGGGCGGCCCCCGCCTCCCGGGGGCGGCCGGATGATCTATGCCGTCTGGGCCCCTCTTCTGATGCCCCTGCTCGTGGTCCCCGCCGCCCGCCGACTCGCGGGCGTCCTCCAGCCCCGCCCGGCCGCCTGGCTGCTGGCGGTCTGCGGCGTCGTGCTGGCCGGGTGCAGCGCGGCGGCGCTCGCCCTGCTGTGCGCGGCCGGAGCGCTGCGGCTGGGCCCGGTGGCCGCGCTCGACGATCTGACCCTGCCGCTGGTCGGCGACGGCCCGGCGGCCTCCCCGCCCGTGACCTGGGCGGCGGGCGCGCTGCTCACCGCGTGCGCGGTCGCCGTCGTACGGACCGTACGGAGCCAGGCGGGCGAACTGGCCGCCGCGCGGCGGGCGGCGGCCGCGACGCACGGCTCGGCGGGCGATCTGACGGTGCTCGGTGACGCCCGGCCCGAGGCCTTCGCACTCCCCGGCCGCCCGGGGCGGATCGTGGTGACCGCGGGCATGCTGCGGGCGTTGGACGGCGCGGAGCGGGAGGCGCTGTTCGCCCATGAACGCGCCCATCTCACGGGCCGCCACCACCTCTTCCTCGCCGCCGCCGAACTGGCCGCCGTCTGCCATCCGCTGCTGCGCGGGCTGCGCGCGCCGCTGGCGTACGCGCTGGAGCGCTGGGCGGACGAGGCGGCCGCCACGGCCGTCGGCGACCGGAGCCTCACCGCCCGCGCGATCGGCCGCGCGGCCCTCGCGGGCGCGGCGGCGCCCGCCCCCCACCGCCCGCGCATCGCCCCCGCGGCGGCCACCGGCCCGGTCCCCCGCCGGGTGGCCGCCCTCCTCCACGGCGATCCGTCGACCCGGCGCCCGGCACCCCGGACCCGCCGGCCGGCCGCCGCGGCGGTCCTCCTGTGCCTGTGCGTCTCCGCCGGCTCGGCTCTCGACGCGGCGGCCGACCTCCACGGCACCATCGAAACCGCCCAGGGCGAATCCGGCCCCCGCTGACCACCGCCACCCCTCGCCACGGCGCACCCGGGACGGAAACGCCTTTACCACCACCGCTCTTCGGGAACCTGCTAGCTTCTACAGTGTTGTAGAGGTAGTGACGAGACCCTAACGGAGTGGTTATGGCCCTGTGGGACCGCATCAAGGATTCCGCCCAGTCGATGCAGACTCAGCTCCTCGCGAAGAAGAACGACTTGAAGAGCGGCGCGTTTCGCGACGCCAGCATGGCGATGTGCGCGCTGGTGGCGGCGGCGGACGGCACGATCGAGCCGGCCGAGCGGCAGCGCGTCGCCCAGCTGATCGCCACCAATGAGGTGCTGCAGAACTTCCCCGCCGACGATCTGCACCGGCGCTTCGCCGACTACCTCGACAAGCTGACGACGGACTTCGAGTTCGGCAAGGTCAGCGTGTTCCAGGAGGTCGCCAAGGCCAAGAAGAAGCCGGCCGAGGCGCGCGCCGTCATCCAGATCGGCATCGTCATCGGCGGGGCCGACGGCGACTTCGACAAGACCGAGCAGGCCCTGGTCCGCGAGGCGTGCTACGCCCTCGACCTGCCCCCGGCCGAGTTCGACCTGTAGGCCCTGTCCGGCAGCGGGTTGCCCGGCAGTTGGGCGGTGCCGACGACCACCAGCAGCCCCAGGCAGAGCGTGGAGCACACCGCGAGGACGGCGCCGACGAGCGACAGCAGCCGGGTGGCGCCGCGCGGATGGAGATGCTGTTCGGCCGGCCGGGCGATCGGCAGCGCCGTTAACGGCAGGACGAGCGGGAGGAAGACGAAGACACCCATCGGTCAGTCGTCCTCCGGCTCCTCCGCCGCGTCGTTCAGCAGGTGGCGCAGCAGCCGCTCGTCATCCTGGGTCAGCCCGGTCACAAAGCTGGCGAGGACCGCCTCTCGGTCGACCTGGCCGTCCAGCACCCGGCGCATGCGCAGCGCGGCGAGCCCCGCCTCGTCGGAGGCCGCCCGCCAGACGAAGGACCGGCCCGCGCGTTCACGGGTCACGGCCTGCTTGGCCTGAAGCCGGGACAGGATGGTCACGACCGTGGTGTACGCGAGGTCGCCCTCGATCCGCTCCTGCACCCATGCGGCGGTCACCGGTCCGGGCGCCTGCCGCAGCGCCGCGAGCACCTGTGCCTCGAGTTCGCCCTGGCCGCGCCGACGGGGGCGCCGGGGCCGGCCGGCCCCGCCGGTCCGGTCCTGGTCCGTCACACCGTCTCCTTCCAGCCGCGCCGCCCGCACCCGGGCGCGCTTACCCGGCGGGCGCGCGGCGCTACATCGTACAGAGCGCTCAGGACCCCGTGCGCGCCCCGCGGCCCACCCCTTTGGCCAGGCTGTACGCGCGAGTCCGTACCGCTTCGCCCATGCTGAACCGAGGGGGACGACCGGGACGACCCGCTGCCGGGGCCGCCTGCCCCAGGGAGGCGGGACGGCGCCGACGGCCCGACCGGCACGAAGGGCAGGGCTCCTGATGAGGCTCGTCGTCGATCTCAACCGATGCCAGGGGTATGCGCAGTGCGCCTTCCTCGCGCCCGACGTGTTCACCCTGCACGGCGAGGAGGCGCTGCTCTACCACCCGCACCCGGACGACACCCAGCGGGAGAACGTGGCGCGCGCGGCGACGGCATGTCCGGTGCAGGCCATCCTGGTGGAGCGGGACGAGGTCTCCGGTGTCCGGTAACGGCTCCCTGGAGGCGCTGCGCCGCGAGGGGCGGATCGTGATCGTGGGCGCCTCGCTGGCGGGGCTGCGGGCGGCGGAGACCCTGCGGGAGGAGGGGTTCGCGGGGTCGCTCACGCTGATCGGCGATGAGCCGTACGAGCCGTACGACCGGCCGCCGCTGTCCAAGCAGGTCCTGCTGGGCAAGGCCACCGCGGACCACACCGCGCTCCCCCGGCGCCGTGCGCTGGACGCGCACTGGCGGCTCGGTGTGGCCGCCACCGGACTGGACATGACGGCCCAGCGGGTGCGGCTGGCCGACGGCGACGAGGTGGCGTACGACCGGCTGCTGATCACGACCGGCGTCCGCGCCCGGCCGTGGCCGCATCCGCTGGAGGCCGAACTGGACGGGGTCTTCGTGCTCCGCACCCGGCAGGACGCGACCGCGCTGTACCGGCGGCTCATGGCCGGGCCGCGCCGGGTGCTGGTCATCGGCGCGGGCTTCACCGGTTCGGAGATCGCCTCCGCCTGCCGTGAGCAGGGGCTGGCGGTCACCGTGGCCGAGCGCGGACCGGCGCCCCTGGTGGGCGCGCTCGGCGGCGTGCTCGGCGCGGTGGCCGCCGGACTCCAGCGTGCCCATGGCGTGGATCTGCGCTGCGGCGTCATGGTCACCGGGCTGGAGGGCGACGCGGCCGGACGGCTGCGGCGGGCCCATCTGTCCGACGGCACCGCCGTGGACGTCGACATCGCGGTGGTCTCGCTCGGCGCCACCCGTAATACGGAGTGGCTGACCGGCTCCGGGCTCGGCGCGGGCCCCCGGGGGATCGCCTGCGACGCCGGCTGCCGTGCCTTCGACGTATGCGGCATCGTCACCGATGACATCTTCGTGGCCGGTGACGTCGCCCGCTCCCCGCATCCGCTCTTCGGCTATGAGTTCCTCTCCCTGGAGCACTGGGGCAACGCCGTCGCCCAGGCCGAGGTCGCGGCGCACAACATGATCAGCGCGAGCGCCGACCGCCGGCCGCATCTGTGGGTCCCCGCCTTCTGGTCCGCCCAGTTCAGGGTCAACATCAAGTCGGTCGGGGTCCCGTCCCTCGGCGAGGAGGTCCTGATCGCCCAGGGCTCGCTCGCCGAGCGCCGCTTCGCCGCCGTATACGGCTACCAGGACCGGGTCATCGCCGCCGTCACCTTCGACCAGGCCAAATGGCTGGACTACTACCAGCGGCTGATCGAAACGGCGGCGCCCTTCCCGCCGCACGACACCACCGTGGACCGCCGGGCCGAGGGACTGCAGCCGGTCGTGGCCGGCTTCCCGGACCCCTCGCTGCCCACCCATGGGGCGACCGTCACGGTCTGCGGCTACTCGCCGAGCGACCGGCGGATCACGACCTTCACCCCCGCGCGGGCCTGACCGAGCCCCTGATCGAAGGAACGAGAGCCATGACCCAGACGCAAGGCTCGCTTCTGTGGAAGATCACCGACTACGCCTATCGCGCCGACCCGTACCCCATCTACGCCGAGCTGCGCAAGACACCCGTGCTGCACGAGGAGAAGGGCCCGTATGTCGTCAGTACGTACTGGGAGGTCCATGCCCTGCTGCACGATCCGCGGATCAGCTCCGACGCGCGCAATCTGGACCCCCGGGCCGCCGACCTCGTCGCCGAGGAGGAGGACCCGGGTCTGCCGCCCAGCTTCCTGCGGCTCGACCCGCCCGAGCACGACCGGCTGCGCGGGCTCGCGATGTCCCCCTTCGGCCCCCCGCACACCCCCCGCCGGATCCACGACATGCGCGGCGAGCTCTCCCGGATCATCGCCGAGCTCATCGACGGCTTCGAGGGCCGGGACCGGATCGACCTCGTCGACCACTTCGCGTACCCCTTCCCCGTGACGGTGATCTGCCGGCTGCTCGGGGTGCCACGGGAGGACGAGCCGCGCTTCCACACCTGGGCCGACATCCTGGCCATCAGCCTGGACCCCGACCCGGGGAAGGACCCCGCCGAGCGGCAGCGCGTCACCCGGCAGGCCCGCACCGAACTGGGCCTGTATCTGTCCGAACTGATCGAGGAGCGCCGCCGCGCGCCCGGCGACGACATGCTCTCCGCCCTGGTCGCCGGGCGCGGCCCGGAGGGCCGGATGACCCATGCGGAGCTGCTGAGTACCGCCTCGCTGCTCCTGGTTGCGGGCCACGAGACCACCGTCAACCTCATCACCAATGGCATGCTGACGCTGCTGCGCAACCCCGATGTGCTGGCCCGGCTGCGCGAGGTCCCCCATCTGGTGGTCCCGATGGTGGAGGAGCTGCTGCGGTTCGACCCGCCGGTGCAGATGCTGCCCCAGCGCACCCCGCTCGCGGACATCGACATCGCCGGCGTGACGATCCCCAAGGGCGCGTCCGTCTGGCTCATGCTGGCCTCCGGCAACCGCGATCCGCAGCGCTTCCCGGACCCCGACCGGTTCGATCCGCGGCGCAAGGACAACCAGCATCTCGGCTTCGGCAGCGGCATCCACTACTGCTTCGGCGCACCGCTGGCCCGGCTGGAGGCGCAGCTCGCGCTGACCGAACTGGCCCGCCGGCTCGACAACCCGCGGCTGCTGGAGGACCCGCCGACGTACCGGCGCAACGCGGTGCTGCGCGGGCCGCGCCATCTGAACATCGCGCTCGACGGGCTGCGGAAGGCGGGCGGCTGAGGCCACGGGGCGCCGGGCCGGACACGTCATACGGATGCGGTCGCGTCCGTACCGGCCCCGTCCGTCTCCGCCTTGGCGGCGATGTTACGGGCCATGCCCCCGAACACCAGGGCGTGGAAGGGCGAGACGCCCCACCAGTAGAGCTGCCCGGCGAGACCGCGCGGATGGAACAGCGCCCGCTGCCGGTACACCGTCCGGCCCTCCGCGTCCCGGTCGACCCTCATCTCCAGCCAGGCGAGGCCCGGCAGCCGCATCTCGGCCCGCAGCCGCAGCAGACGCGGCGGCAGGACCTCCTCCACCCGCCAGAAGTCGAGGCTGTCCCCGACCCGCAGCCGGGTCGCGTCCCGGCGGCCCCGGCGCAGCCCGACGCCGCCCACCAGGGTGTCGATCCAGCCGCGCAGCGCCCAGGCGAGCGGCAGCGAGTACCACCCGTTCTCACCGCCGATCCCCTCCACCACCCGCCATACATCCCGCGGGGAGGCGGCCACGGTCCGCTCGCGGAGGTCCGTATAGAGGCTGCCGCCCGACCAGTCGGGGTCGGTCGGCAGCGGATCGCTGGGCGCGCCGGGGGTGGCGGCGGAGGACCAGCGGGTGGCCACGTCCGCGTCACCGATACGCCGCAGGGCCAGCTCCAGCGCCCGGTCGACGCCGAGCAGCCCGCCCGGCGGATCCGGCACAGAGCGGGCGAGATCCCGTTCGGCGCACACCACTTCATGGCGCAGCGACTCCACCAGCGGGCGGGCGATGGAGCCCGGCACCGGGGTGACCAGGCCGACCCACAGGCTGGAGAGCCTCGGCGAGAGCACCGGCACGGGCGCGATGAGCCGTCGGCGCAGCCCGGCGACGGCCGCGTACCGCCGCATCATGTCCCGGTAGGTGAGAATGTCGGGCCCGCCGATGTCGAAGGCGCGGTGCACGTCGTCCGGCAGCCCGGCGCAGCCCACGAGCGCGCGCAGCACATCGCGGACGGCGATCGGCTGGGTGCGGGTGCGTACCCAGCGCGGCGTCACCATGAGCGGCAGCCGCTCGGAGAGATAGCGCAGCATCTCGAACGACGCCGAACCCGAGCCGATGATCACCCCGGCCCGCAGGACGGCGGTCGGCACCCCGGAGTCCAGCAGGATCCGCCCCACCTCGGCCCGTGAACGCAGATGCGGCGACAGCTCGCGCTCATCCACCCCGGCCGGGGTCAGCCCGCCGAGATAGACGATCCGCCGTACCCCGGCGGCGCGCGCCCGCTCGCCGAAGTTCCGGGCGGCCCGGCGGTCGGTCTCCTCGAAGCCGGGTCCGGTGCCCAGCGCGTGGACCAGGTAGTACGCGACGTCCACGCCCTCCATCGCGGCGCCCAGCGACTCCTCGTCCGTCACATCGCCGCGGACGATCTCCACCCGGCCCGACCAGGGGTAATCGCGCAGCTTCCCGGGCGAGCGGGCCACACAGCGCACCTGATGCCCCGCCGCCAGCAGCTCGGGCACCAGCCTGCCGCCGATATAGCCGGTGGCTCCGGTGACCAGACAGCGCATGCAGCCATGCTTGGGCGCCCGTACGGGCAGCGCAACCGGACGCGGCGACCGCGTCCGGATCCGGGCAGCGAAAAACCTACGAGGTGGGCTCCCTTCGGCGGCATTGTCCGTATCAGGTAGTGGAGGTCGCCTTCCGGTCTCCCCGACCTTCAGGCCTCTCAGCCAAACCATCTAGAAGATGTTCTCTGGAGGACCAGAGTCCTCTGTATTTGAACGTCTCTCCGGTCGAGCTCCCTCGCTCGCCCCGCAGGCTGTTATTCACGTTACTCCGACCCCCCTGGGGCGCCTAGCCCCTCTTGCGAGTTTTTTCCTATTTTGTTCCCGGTGTGGTAACGGCCCGGCGGGGCACTCCCGCGCCTTGGCTGCGCCGGGTGCCGCTTGCCCGGTAGGCTTTCCGTGTGATCTTCAAGCGCATCGGAAACGGTCGGCCCTATCCCGACCACGGCCGGGAATCGACCCGCCAGTGGGCGGATGTCGCCCCACGCCCGGTACGTCTTGACCAACTGGTCACGACGAAGCAGCAGCTCGATCTGGAGACGCTGCTCGCGGAGGACTCGACGTTCTACGGGGACCTCTTCGCCCATGTCGTGAAATGGCAGGGCGACCTCTATCTGGAGGACGGGCTGCACCGGGCGGTGCGCGCCGCGCTCCAGCAGCGCCAGGTGCTGCACGCGCGCGTCCTGGAACTGAGCTGACCGCCGCACACCGGGTACAGCCCGGCGTCACGCGTTGGCCCTTTCGGGTTGGCCTGAGCACCAACCATTGATCATTTAGTAGGCATCGCCACCAGGCCGCACTACTCTGCGCATATGAGCATGCTGACCCCTCCCGGCATGGGCGGAAAATACCGCATCACGGGTGACCGTTATCCGCGTATGAGCCGGCCGCGCGGCCGCCGGCGGCTGGCGTTCACCGCCTTCGGCTCGGTCGTGGCGCTCGGCCTGGTCGGCTGGGGAACGCTTCAGCTCATCGACGTCTTCTCCGGCGGCAGCGGCAGCGGCGATACGGTCCGCACGGCGCACGGCACCGAGGACTGCAAGCGCGGCGACAAGCGCCACGACGAGCACCCGAAGACCGACCATCCGGCCAAGACCCTGCCGAAGCCCGCCCAGATCACCGTCAACGTCTACAACGCGACACCGCGCTCCGGCCTCGCCAAGGACACCGCCGACGAGCTGAAGAAGCGCGGCTTCAGGATCGGGGAGGTGGGCAACGCCCCCGCCGCGTACGACAAGAAGGTCAAGGCCCCCGGGATACTGCTCGGCGCCCCGGCGGCCACCCAAGGAGCCTTCAATGTGCTCGGCACCCAGCTCGTGGGCGCTCAGACCAAGAACGACGCGCGCAAGGGCAAGGACGTCGATCTGATCATCGGCAATGGCTTCAAGGACCTGGTGAAGCAGAAGGACGCAGACAAGGCGCTGGCCGCCCTGGCCAGGCCCTCGCCCGCGCCCTCCGGATCAGCCTGCCGCTGACGCCACGGCCCATGACGCCGCGGCCGACGCAGCCGCGACCGGTGGCGCCGCGACCGGTGGCGCCGCGACCGGTGGCGCGGCGGCCGTACGGGGCTTACGGGGCCTAACCCGCGGCCCCGTACATCCGGTCGCCCGCGTCGCCGAGCCCCGGAACGATGTACCCCTGCTCATTGAGCCGCTCGTCGACGGACGAGGTGACCACCGTCACCGGCGCGCCCGCCAGCTCGCGCTCCATGAGCTCGACGCCCTCGGGCGCCGCCAGCAGACACAGGGCGGTGACATCGTCGGCGCCCCGCGCTATCAGCTCCTTGATCGCCGCGACGAGCGTCCCGCCGGTCGCGAGCATCGGGTCCAGGACGTACACCTGACGGCCGGAGAGGTCATCGGGCATCCGGGTGGCGTACGTGGACGCCTGGAGCGTCTCCTCGTCGCGGATCATGCCGAGGAAGCCGACCTCGGCGGTGGGCAGCAGCCGCACCATGCCGTCCAGCATCCCGAGGCCCGCCCGCAGGATCGGCACCACCAGGGGGCGCGGATGCGACAGCCGCACCCCGGTCGTGGCCGTCACCGGGGTGTGGATGTCGACCTGCTCGGTGCGCACATCGCGCGTGGCCTCGTACGCGAGCAGAGTCACCAGCTCGTCGGCGAGCCGCCGGAAGGTGGGGGAGTCGGTGCGCTTGTCGCGCAGCGTGGTGAGTTTGTGCGCCACCAGCGGGTGGTCGACGACGTGGATCCGCATGGCAACGACACTAACCGAGCCCTGTGACCTCAGCTGCCGCCGGCAACCCCTCTCGTCGGCGGTCCGTCGCCGTAGCGGGATCAGTGGCATCAAACCGCCGTTTCGGGGGAAAGTGGGCAGGAGTGCCCGGACCCTCCCCGGGCGAGACCTCGGCCCCGAGGGGTGATGCAGCCCATGGCAGACGCCACCGGGAAAGAGAGCGCCGCGGACCGCCGGCGCCGTCGCGACCGCTTTCTGCGCGCGCTGAACGAGGCCAGAGCGGTACGCGACCGGGTGCGCCCGCAGCGGGCCCGCGCGGCCCGGATCCGCCAGGCGATACATATGCGGACGTTCTCCCGGTAAGCCGCAGCCCGGTCGCGTGAGAGGACCTTGGGGCCGGTCCGTTTCGGTCCGAGTGAGCCACATCTCTTTGGACTGGTGCACGACGCAGCGCGGAAGACCTCTCGCGAAGCGACGGTTTCTGCCACGATTCCGATTGGGGCGGGGCACTGTCCCGCCCGCCCCGGCACGCCTATGACCAGTGGGAGAGTCACGGTGTACTTCGCCGCATTGCTCGCGCGCACCGCAGAAGGGTGGGAAGCGAGCGACACAGAGCTCGATGACGTGGAGACCCTGACGGACCTGATCGAACTCGCCCGTTTGGCCTCCAAGGACGACGACACGGTATTGGCCTTCATCGAGCACGAAGACGCGTGGTTCGGCGTCGTCCGCGTGGACGGCGAGGACGACCCGCACATCTACGTATCGGACGCGGCCGCGGCCGCCCGCACCTCGTACGGCTCAATGCTCACCGACGAGCTGCTCGGCCGGGACCCCGACGACGACCTGGACAGCCTCGTCGACCTGGACGGCACCGAGGACGGCGAGCCCGACCAGGACGACGAGGACGCCGACCCCGACGCACCGGTCCCCGTGGGCCCGCTCGGCGACGGCGACATCCTGGCCGACCTCGGCATGGACGAGAAGGAACTGAAGGCCCTCGACGGAGACGCGCTCGAATCGATCGCCGACATGCTGGGCTGCAGCATGGAGGGGCTGGAGGCGGTGCGCTGACCGCCCCCGGCGGCCACCCCCACCCCGTCGCCCACACTGGTGTCATGACCGATCCGCTGACCGGCCTCCTGCCCGGCCCCGACCCCGACCCCCTGCGCGATCCCTGGCGCGCCCCGATGCGCCTGGCGCTGGAGGAGGCGGTACGGGCCCCGGAGACAGGCGATGTGCCGGTCGGCGCCGTCGTGCTGGGCCCGGACGGCTCGGTACTCGGCCGCGGCCGCAACGAGCGCGAGGCCCACGGCGACCCCACGGCCCACGCCGAGGTCCTCGCCCTGCGCGCCGCGGCCCGCCGCCTCGGCGGCTGGCGGCTGACCGGCTGCACCCTGGTGGTCACCCTGGAGCCGTGCACCATGTGCGCGGGCGCCATCGTGCTGTCCCGCGTCGACCGCCTGGTCTACGGCGCCGTCGACGAGAAGGCGGGCGCCGTCGGCTCCCTCTGGGACGTCGTCCGCGACCGCCGCCTCAACCACCGCCCCGAGGTCATCCCCGGCGTCCTCCCCACCGAATGCGCGGCCCCCCTCACCGCCTTCTTCCGCAACCCCTGACCGGAACCGATTTCGGATCCCGGCCACCCGTCCGCTAGGCTCTGCCTCGGTAGCGTGTCCGAGCGGCCTAAGGAGCACGCCTCGAAAGCGTGTGAGGGGGCAACTCCTCCGTGGGTTCAAATCCCACCGCTACCGCTGTGAAGAACGAAGGGCCCCACCCGCACGGGTGGGGCCCTTCGTGATCTTTGGTCTCACTTCTGGTCTCAGTTGGCCCGACCAGGGTCTGGACCGTTGGCAGCGGCTTCGGCCGCGCCATGTCGGCGGCCGCCAGCACCGCGCACGGCATCCCCCAGGACAGCCGTGCTGCCAGGCGCCGCTTGGCCTGTGGACGCAGGTACCGGCCGGGATGGGCGGGGTTCGAGCTACGACGGCGCCCGCGGAGAAGCCCGTGATGCCCAGATAGACCAGCAGCGTGGCCAGGCCGAGGCCCAAGACCGGTGGATGAGCCGGTACATCACCGGCGCGGCCACGACGAACGCGGTCGAGGGCGCCGCGATGGTCAGGGCGACGACCAGCAGGCCACGGGACGGATCCCGGCGCCACGCCCGGAGCTTCAGAGCGGCGACGGCCCAGGCGCCCGAGCTGATGGTGAGGTAGACGATGGTGAACGGTGCCTCGGGCGTATCAGACATGCTGTCCCTTGCGGTGCTCCAGGAGGGGGCCAGTTGGGATGTGGTCCCTGCCCCGGGCGCCGGCACGAGGATGCGCGTCAGCTCGGCCCCAGGATCTCCGCCTCCGCTTCCGCCGCGTCGTCGTAGTGGGAGCTGCCGAGGATCAGCCGGACCATATCGGCGTCGATGGTGGGCAGTTCCACCCGGGCCGTCTCCTCGTCCGCGTGCGGGGGCTCGGCCAGATGGCCGCACAGCAGACGGGCGAGCTCATGGCAGATGATGTGGGCCTGGTGCAGCCCCGAGGTCTCCCACTCGAAGTAGATCACGTCGGTCTCCGCGCGGCGCTCGACGAAGCCCGACGGCTCGCCCACCCGCATCTGCCGCGGAACCAGCCGGATGGGGCGCCCGGCCCGGTCGGCGACCGCCGCGCTGAGCTCCTCCACCGTGGTCATCGAGGGGAGGTCCAGCTGTCTGACCATGGCGCGCATCCGGCGGCGGGTCCGTCCAAGATCCCGCACGTCCTGCTCCCCATCGGCCGGCCACCAGTGCCCCAACGGCATGGACTGGGTAGTCGGTCACGCCTCGGAGTTGCCGCCGTCGGGCAGGCCGACCGCCCTGCGCAGCTGTTCCACGACAGTGAGGGCGGCGTCCTGCATCGCGGGAGGCAGGCCGGCCGCCCGCATCGCGATGCGCTCCACCCGGGCGTCCCGCAGCGCCTCGATCGTCTGCAGATCCCGCTCGACGGCCTGGGCGGTGGCGGAGTCGCTGAAGTAGTCCAGCGGAACGCCGAAGAACTTCGCGATCTTCACCGCGTTCTCCAGGCTGGGCTTCTGGGAGCCCTTGCGGAGGTTTCCGATGTAGGTCCCGCTCAGCCCGGTCCCCTCGGCGATCTCGGAGTCGCGCCAGGGGCGGCCGAGGTCCTTCGGATAGATCACCGAGATCAGCCGGCGGAAGCGCGCCGCGAAGTCCAGGGACTCCGCCAGCTCCTCACCTTCGCCGGACTGACGAGCCGGCGCGTCTGAGCGTGGGGAGTCGGCGGCCATACGCCAGATCATAGAACGACCCGGCCCTGCCCGGGATCCCTCCGCGGCCTCGGTCTGCACGATCGTTGCGAACAAGTCGCCCTATATACACGCTACTTCCCAAAGAATCCCGAAAGCCATGACGCCTGATCAACGATAGTTGACACGCCCTCAGGTCCGGTGCAGGATCACAACCGCGGTCCGCACATCTCGTGCGCCGTTCCGTCCCGAGCCCCGGTCCCGCGGGCGCCGGGCATCGCTGCCCCACGGGGGTGGGCAACAGCGCCCTGCGCCGCGGCCGGGTCAGTGGTCCCGGCTCTGGTCTCCCGGGCGGGCGCGGCCTTTACGGCGGGTCAGGTCATCGCCGTCGCCCTGAGGGGTACCGACCGCGCTGATCATGTCCTCCAGACGGTCGAAACGTTCGTGGAGCGCCTCGGCGTCGGCGGAGAGGCGGCGTTCGCCGCCCACGACACGATCGTGGAGCGCCTCGGCCAGACGGTGCCGGCGATTCTCTTCGCGGCCGACGAACCAGGCGGCGATGGCGGCGGTGATCACGCCGTAGGTGGTGATCCCGACGAACATCACCAGACAGGCAATCAGCCGGCCCCGGAGCGTCACCGGGTAGAAGTCGCCGTAGCCGACCGTGGTGGCGGTCTCGGCCGACCACCACAGGGCCCGGGGGTAGCTGGTGAGGTTCGCCGAGGGGGCGTCGCGTTCGGCCGCTACGACGGCGTACGAGCCGAGCAGCATGACCACAGCCAGAACGAGCGTGGCCACGGCCGCCGCCTGGAGGTGGAGCGGCCGGTCCACGCGGCCGAGGAACAGCCTGATCGTCCTGGTCAGGAATGCGGGCAGGCCCATGGGTCACCATGCTGCCGCCGGGCGGGGCGGGGAGCGCGGCCGACGTCCGGGGGTTGCGCCGAACGGACGCCGCCGGCGGCGCCGGTCAGGGACCGGAGGGCGGGGGCTGCTGGGGCGGCTGCTGCTGGTTCTGGTCCGGCGGCTGCTGCGGCGGGGGCTGGTTCGGCGGGGGCTGGTTCGGCGGGGGCTGGTTCGGCGGGGGCTGGTTGGGCGGAGGCTGATTCGGCGGAGGCTGGTTGGGCGGAGGCGGCGGCGGGGGCGGCTGGTTCGGCGGGGGCTGATTCGGCGGGGGCTGATTCGGCGGCTGGGTCTGGTCCGGCGGCTGGGTCTGGTCCGGCGGCTGGGTCTGGTCCGGCGGCTGGGTCTGGTCCGGCGGCTGCTGCTGGTTCGGATCCGAGGGCTGCGGCTGGGGCTGCGCGTTCGGATCGGACGGCTGGTCCGACGGCTGCGGCTGCGGCTGCTGCTGCTGATTCGGGTCCGAGGGCTGGTCAGAGGGCTGCTGACCCGGGTCCGAGGGCTGCGACTGCGACTGGCCGGAAGGCGTCCCGGACGGGCGCTCGGTCTCGAGCGGGGTGAACCGGTCCGACGGCGTACGGGGCACCTTCGGCGCCTCGCGCAGTTTCGGGGCGTGCTGCTTGCCCGGCATCGCCAGATAGGCGGGGTAGTCGGCCCGCGCCAGGATCGTCTCCCGCGCGTCCCCCTCGCCGTTTCCGTCGCCGATCGCGCGCTTGAAGAGCTGGGTCTTGGCGACCCCCACCACGACGATCCGCTTGACGGCCTTCCGGGCCGGCTGGATGACGGTGACCGTCGCGCGGGAGAAGCCGTTCCACTCAGGTCCGGTGAAGGTCGGTTTGGCGTTCCGCGGCGGGGCCGACGTCCTGACGGGGTTACCGGAGTCGCACTTCACGACGGGCGCGCCGCGCTGATTGACGAAGACCGCCGTACCGGCCTGGAGGACGGCGGACACCGGCTTCACCCCACCGCGGTAGCCATAGGTCTTCGCGTAGGTGTCGGAGCGCAGGACGACGCCGGAGAGCCGGTGGACATAGTCCGGTATGGCGTCGGCCGACGGGAGGTGCTGGACCCGGCTCCAGGCGGCGCCCCTCTTCGAGTCGGACTGCAGGGCGTGGATCAGCGCCTGACGGTCGCAGGGCCGGCGGTTCGGGGTCCCGGCGTAGAGCCCGGGGGTGTTGCCCAGGAAGGCGCGGCCTCCGTTGGAGGGCGACACCAGACGTTTCTGATCATGGCCGACGGAGCCGGTGAACGCCGGTACCGAGGTCCTTCCGACCGGCTCCCGGCGGTATTCGACCACCGAGCCCTTCCTGGCGGCCTTCCCGGATGCCTTTTCGGAGAAGGAGATCATCCCAAGGACCACCACGGCGGCCACGAAGACGACGAATCCGATGAATCCGACGGCAAGAGCTGAACGACGCGAGGTGAGGTGCCAAGAGATCGAACGCATTTACCTCTCCTTCCCTACCCTCGCCCCCATCCTGCGCTCACCCCTGAGGCCCACACATCCCCCGAAACCTTGACATCTCCTCCCACCTTCGGGGGAGTTGGCGGCCGGCGGGCCCCCGCCCCGGCCGCCGCGCGCAGAACCGCCCCCGGTCCGGTGTCCCGGATCGGGGGCGGCTGCTGCCCCTCGCGGTCTGCTCCGCAGGTCCGCTCCGACCGCGCGGAAGTTCTGCTCTTATCTAGACTAAACGGACGTACGCACATGCGCTCGCGGACGGCACAGCGAGCGCGGAGGCACGGTGAGCAGCCGAGGAGGAGCCGATGAGCGGCCCGGTCGTAGCGGGGGTCGACGGATCGCGGCCCAGCCTCGCGGCGGCCGAGTGGGCCGCGCGGGAGGCGGTGGCCCGCGGGGCCGCGCTGCGGCTGGTGCACGCCTTTCCGCCGATGCCATGGAGGATCTCGCCCGTGCCCGGGGTGGACGCCTGGCAGCAGGTGGGCGAGCAGATGCTCCAGCGGACCGTCTCCGAGTTCGCGGACCGCCACCCGGACCTCGACGTCAGCGGCGAGCACACCGACGCCGAACCGGACGAGGCGCTGCTCACCGCCGCGGCGAGCGCCGGGCTGCTGGTCGTCGGGGCGCGCGGCTGGGGCGGCTTCGACGGGCTGGCGGTGGGGTGCGTGGCGCTGCGGGTGACGTCGGCCGCGGACTGCCCGGTGGTGATGGTTCCCGGGGCGGAGCGGCAGGGCGTGGCGGAGGGCGACGATACGGGTGAGGTGCAGTTGGGCTTCAACGCCCACGTCCCGGTGGACGAGACGACCGACTTCGCCTTCCGCGCCGCCCGTGAGCGGGACGCCGTGCTGCGGGTCGTCCACGCGTGGGCGCTGCCCCCGGCGTCCCGGTCCGCCTGGATGCTGACCATCCTGGAGGAGGAGCGGGCGACGTGGGAGGACCAGGAGAGCCAGGCGGTCGCCGACGCGCTGCGCGGCTGGCGGGAGAGACATCCGGAGGTCTCCGTGCTGCCCGATGCGGTCCTGCTCAACCCGGCGCAGGCCCTGGTGACGTCCTCGGAGCGGGCCCGGCTGCTGGTCGTGGGGCGCCGTACGAGCCCCCGTCCGGCCGAGCGGCAGCTGGGGCCGGTCGCCCACGCCGTACTGCACCACGCCCGCTGCCCCGTGGCGGTCGTACCGCATGTCGCGCCGTGAGCCCAGCCGATACAGCCCGAGGTCAGCCGAAGAACACGCCGAACTCGGCGTAGAGCGAGGGATCGACGGTCTTGGTGTCCCCCGCCACCTCCGCGAGCGGGATCCGCACGATGTCCGTGCCGCGCAGGGCCACCATCGTGCCGAACTCCCGCGCCTTGACCGTGTCGACCGCGCGCAGCCCGAAGCGCGTGGCCAGCCAGCGATCGAAGGCGCTCGGCGTCCCGCCGCGCTGGATATGCCCGAGGACCGTCGTACGGGCCTCCTTGCCGGTGTGGTCGGCGATCTCCTGGGCCAGCCACTCCCCGATGCCGGACAGCCGCACATGGCCGAACTCGTCGAGCGCCGAGTCCTTGACCACCATCTGTCCCGCCTTCGGGACGGCCCCCTCCGCCACCACCACGATCGGCGCGTACCTGATCTTGAAACGGTCCTCCACCCAGCCGCAGACCTGGCCGATGTCGAAGGGCTGCTCGGGGATGAGGATGACGTTCGCACCGCCCGCGATGCCCGAGTGGAGGGCGATCCAGCCGGCGTGCCGCCCCATCACCTCGACCACCAGGGTGCGGGTGTGGGACTCGGCGGTGGTGTGCAGACGGTCGATCGCCTCGGTGGCGATATTGACGGCGGTGTCGAAGCCGAAGGTGTAGTCGGTGCCCGCGACGTCGTTGTCGATGGTCTTGGGCACGCCGACCATGTTGATGCCCTGGTCCGCGAGTACGGCGGCGACCCCGAGCGTGTCCTCGCCGCCGATCGCGATGAGCGCGTCCACGTCATGGTCGGCGAGGGTCTGCCGCACCCGGCTCACCCCGTCCTCGCTGGCCAGCGGGTTGGTACGGGAGGAGCCGAGGATGGTGCCGCCGCGCGGGAGGATGCCGCGTACGGCCGGGACGTCCAGGGGCACGATGCTGCCGTCGAGCGCCCCGCGCCAGCCGTCCCGTATGCCGACGAAGTCGAAGCCGTACACCTCGACGCCCTTACGGACGATGGCGCGGATCGCCGCGTTGAGCCCGGGGCAGTCGCCGCCGCCGGTCAGCACACCGATACGCATCTCCGCTCCCTCCAGTCATCTCCAGAATCCACCCATTCGCACGGTGACGCCCACCTCGGAAAATCCCGGTTCACGGGGGTGCAGGTCAGACGATCAGACTGGTACGACTGATGTTCCAGTGGTGTGGATAGACTCACGCGACTGCACAGGGGACCGCTGAAAGGGCAGTACGGGATGGCACAGGCGAAGAAAATCGCGCTCTATATGCTCATCGTCTTCGTGCTGTACACGATCATCAAAACCCCGGCGCGGGCGGCCGATCTCGTCCAGATAGGTTTCGAGGGCATATCGGACGCCGCCAAGAGCGTCGGCGAGTTCATGGGTGAGCTGATCAAGTAGCTCCCGCACGCCCGTTCCCCCGGTCGCCGGCCGTTGGCCACCTGGGTGATCGCCGACTACCCCCTCCGAGTCCTTTTGGGCCCTCATGGGCGGCTTCACGGTCACATTCGGGCCTCTATGCGGCAATTTCACTACCAACACGTAGTAAAGCGGTGCTTGCACACAGTGCACATGTCTTGTGATGCTATGACCGCTTTGCCTGGTAAGTACATCGTGAAGGGGTGGCGTGACCGTGTCGGCCCGTACCGCGCCCAAAACCCCGCCCCAGGACGATGGCGGCAGCGAGAGCGGCAGAAGCCGCGGGGCTGACGCCAGAGCGCTCACCCAGGTGCTCTTCGCCGAGCTGTCCGACCTCGTCCCCGGCACCCCCGAGCACGCACGGGTGCGCGCCGCGCTGATCGAGGCCAATCTGCCGCTGGTCCGGTACGCCGCGGCCCGCTTCCGCAGCCGCAACGAGCCGATGGAGGACGTGATCCAGGTCGGCACGATCGGCCTGATCAACGCGATCGACCGGTTCGACCCGGAGCGCGGCGTACAGTTCCCGACCTTCGCGATGCCGACCGTCGTCGGCGAGATCAAGCGCTACTTCCGCGACAACGTCCGCACCGTGCATGTGCCGCGCCGGCTGCATGAGCTATGGGTGCAGGTCAACGGCGCGACCGAGGATCTGACGGTGCTGCACGGACGGTCCCCCACAACGGCCGAGATCGCCGAGCGGCTGAAGCTCAGCGAGGACGAGGTGCTGGCCTGCATCGAGGCCGGGCGCTCCTATCACGCCACTTCCCTGGAGGCCGCCCAGGAGGGCGACGGGCTGCCGGGGCTGGTCGACCGGCTCGGCTACGAGGACCCGGCGCTGGCCGGAGTCGAGCACCGCGATCTGGTGCGCCACCTGCTCGTACAACTGCCCGAACGTGAGCAGCGCATCCTTTTGCTCCGTTACTACAGCAATCTGACCCAATCCCAGATCAGCGCCGAGCTCGGCGTCTCGCAGATGCATGTCTCCCGGCTGCTGTCCCGGAGCTTCGCCAGACTGAGATCCGCAAACCGGATCGAGTCCTAATTCTGACGAGGGACCCCCGCCCCGCCGCCTCGGGGCAGTAATGTCGACTTGGCGCTACAGCGTGTTGCCGACATGTGACATTCTGCAGGAACCGCGTTTGCCGTGGCTCCACCTCCGGTATTCAGGGGGAGGCTGCGTTGGACGTGAAGCGCGCAGCTGAGATCCGTCCGCGACCTCAAGGGGGTGGCATGTCCGTAGAACTGGGCAGCTCGAAGGTGCTCACCAACGACGCACCGCACGTGCCTGACGACTGCGACGCCATCGACACCCGCACCCTCTCCCGCTCCCTGTTCCTGCGGCTCGCCGCGCTCGACAAGGACAGCGTGGAGAGCAGCTATGTACGTGACACCCTCATCGAGCTGAACCTCCCGCTCGTCCGCTACGCGGCGGCCCGCTTCCGCAGCCGGAACGAGCCGATGGAGGACATCGTCCAGGTCGGCACCATCGGCCTGATCAAGGCGATCGACCGCTTCGACTGCGAACGGGGCGTCGAGTTCCCGACGTTCGCGATGCCGACCGTCGTGGGCGAGATCAAGCGGTTCTTCCGTGACACCAGCTGGTCGGTACGGGTGCCGCGGCGGCTGCAGGAGCTGCGGCTGGCGCTGACGAAGACCAGTGACGAGCTGTCCCAGAAGCTCGACCGCTCCCCGACCGTCCCCGAACTCGCCACGGCACTCGGCGTCTCCGAGGAGGACGTGGTCGACGGGCTCGCGGTGGGCAACGCCTACACCGCCAGCTCGCTGGACTCGCCGTCCCCCGAGGACGACGGCGGCGAGGGGTCGCTCGCGGACCGGCTCGGGTACGAGGACAGCGCACTGGAGGGCGTGGAGTACCGCGAGTCGCTCAAGCCGCTGCTCGCCAAACTGCCGCCGCGCGAGCGCCAGATCATCATGCTCCGCTTCTTCGCCAATATGACGCAGTCGCAAATCGGCGAGGAGGTCGGGATCTCCCAGATGCATGTCTCCCGGCTGCTGACCCGGACGCTGGCCCAGCTGCGCGAGGGGCTCATCGCCGACTGATCCACCACACCGGCTCCCTGTACAGCTGACGGGCCGTTCAGCCACATTGGCCCGATGCGACAGGCGGGGAGCCGGACAACGGGCCGCCGGGGCACGGCAATCGCCTCCTCGGCGGTCTTGCTGTGCCTGGGGGCGCTGCTCAGCGGCTGCGGCGGGGGCGGTGACGGCTATGTCGCGGCCGGGGCGGCCGGACCCGACGACGGGCGGACGGCGAAGGCCGTCCCGCCGACGGACGGCGTGGATCTGGTGCCGCTGGACCAGGACGGCGAGCGTAGCGACGAGCAGGGCAAGGCCGGCACGGCCGGCCGCCGGCCTTCCACCGCCCGGGACGGAGGGGCATCGCGCGAGCCCTCGGCCTCGGCACGCGCCGGCGGCCGTACTACGGAGGGCACGACCGCCACGGGCGGCACCAGCAGGGCGGACGGGACGGGCAGCACGGTCCCGGGCGGCGGCCGGAGCGGCTCCGGCGCCCCCGGCCGCAGTACGGACGACGACGAGACCGACGGGTCCACGCCCTCCGGCTCCACGCCTCCCCCGCCCTCCGCGCCCACAACACCCACGACGCCCACCGGACCGGCCGTACTGGAGGTCGGCGACCCCGAGCGCGCGGCGGCCGGTGAACGCTGGTGCGAGAAGGTGACCGTGGAGTTCCGCAACACCGGTGACGCGCCCGTCACCTCAGGCACCGTCACCTTCGGGGACGCATGTCATCGACGCGCTCGGCATCGACTGGGCGACGTTGGAGTCGAAGGAAGTACTGGCGGCTACCGCTGGGCATGCACATCCAGACGCGGGACGTCTCGGTCATCTGGAAGCCGTAAGGGCCCGACCCCCCGGACCCTTCGGCTCAGGCCGGGACCTGCGGGCTCAGGCTCAGCCCAGCGCCAGCCAGGCCACCGCGGCGACGATGACGACCGCCGCGATCACACCGACGATCACGCCGAGGCGCGAACCGCCGCTCGACGGGGCAGCCGGCTGCGGCTGCTGTACGCCCTCGTCGACGAAGGCGCGGAACATCTGAGTGGAGCCGGCCGGGTCGTGACCGCCGTTGGGGTTCTGGGGGTTGTTCGCCATGGCCCACGACCCTAGCGAACAAGCGGAATCCGGGACACCCCCGGGTCCATGCAGTCCCTCACGTCTCTCCCGATCTCGCTTGACCGACAAGAGGACGAGTCTTTAACGGCAATTTGCCGCCCAGATCACCCTTTCATTTGCCTGTAGCAACTAACTTCTTCTATGGTTGCCCTAAGCAACTGATCGCCCCCCCTGGGAGGTGCCGTGGCCACCCAGAGCCACTATGAGGAGCTGGCCCGGCAGCTCAGCGCCATCGGCACCGTCAAGCGCGGCCTGGGCCGGGTCCTGCCGACCGACTGCCCCGCCGGCGCCGCCATCGTGCTGATGCTCCTGGACCGCTATGGCGAGATGCGCATGAGCAAACTCGCCGAGCTGCTCGACATCGATATGTCGGTGACCAGCCGCCATGTGGCCCATGTCGCCGAGCGCGGCTGGGTGGACCGCAAGGCCGATCCACTCGACCGGCGCTCGCGGCTGCTGAGCATCAACCCCAGTGGAGAAAAGCTGCTCAGGCAGGTGTCCGAGCGCTATACAAACGCGCTCGCGAACTGTCTGAGCGACTGGTCCGACGAGGACGTCGACCGTCTCAATGAACTTCTCGCCCGGCTGCGGGCCGGCTTCGGGGACACCCGTTCCCGGGCTCTGCCGCACCAGGTGGAGAGCACCACCCGTACACCTTCGCAATGATAAGGAACTTCATGGCAACGACCACACCGGACGGCGGTGTGCGGGGACCCGCGGGGCACCCCGCCCACGCCAAGCACGGCGGAGGAGGACACCAGGGCCACCACGGCCAAGGCGCCGACTCCTCGGCGCCGATGACCCACCGGCAGATCATGGAGGCGCTCTCCGGGCTGCTGCTCGGGATGTTCGTCGCGATCCTGTCGTCGACGATCGTCTCGAACGCGCTCCCCGAGATCATCGCCGACCTCCATGGCAGCCAGTCCTCGTACACCTGGGTCGTCACCGCCGCCCTGCTGTCCATGACGGCCGCCACCCCGCTGTGGGGCAAGCTCTCCGATCTCTTCAGCAAGAAGCTGCTGGTCCAGGTCGCCCTGCTGATCTACGTCTCGGGCTCGGTCGTCGCCGGCCTGTCTCAGAACGCCGGCATGCTGATCGCCTGCCGCGTCGTCCAGGGCGTCGGCGTCGGCGGTCTGTCCGCCCTCGCCCAGATCGTCATGGCCGCGATGATCTCGCCGCGTGAGCGCGGCCGTTACAGCGGCTACCTCGGCGCGACCTTCGCCGTCGCGACCGTCGGCGGCCCGCTGATCGGCGGTGTGATCACCGACACCGACTGGCTGGGCTGGCGCTGGTGCTTCTACGTCGGCGTGCCGTTCGCCATCATCGCGCTGATCGTGCTGCAGAAGACCCTGAAGCTCCCGGTCGTGAAGCGGGACGTCAAGGTCGACTGGGCGGGCGCCTTCTTCGTCAGCGCCGCCGTCTCGCTGCTGCTGATCTGGGTGACCTTCGCCGGCGACAAGTACGACTGGATCTCGTGGCAGACCTCTGCGATGGTCGGCGGCTCGATCGTCCTCGTCTTGCTCTTCCTCCTGATCGAGTCCAAGGCGAGCGAGCCGATCATCCCGCTGCGGCTGTTCCGCAACAAGACGATCACTCTGGCCTCGCTGGCATCACTCTTCGTCGGTGTCGCGATGTTCGCCGGGACCGTCTTCTTCAGCCAGTACTTCCAGCTGGCGCGCGGCAAGTCGCCGACGATGTCCGGCATCATGACCATCCCGATGATCGGCGGCCTGTTCATCTCCTCGACGGTCTCCGGCCAGATCATCACCAAGACCGGCCGCTGGAAGATGTGGCTGGTCAGCGGCGGTGCGCTGCTGACCGCGGGGCTCGGACTGCTCAGCACCATGCGGTACGACACCCCGTACTGGCACCTGGCCGTCTATATGGCGCTCATGGGCCTGGGCATCGGCATGATGATGCAGAACCTGGTGCTCGCCACCCAGAACCAGGTCGCCCCGCAGGACCTCGGCGCGGCCAGCGCCGTCGTCACCTTCTTCCGGTCCCTGGGCGGTGCGGTCGGCGTCTCGGCGCTCGGCGCGGTGCTCGGCAACCGGGTCACCCACTACGTCAAGGAGGGCGTGGCCGAGCTCGGCCCCAAGGGCGCCGCGCTGGGCCACGGCGGCACCGGCGGCGGTGGCATCCCCGACCTGGACAAGCTCCCCGCGCCGTTCCGCACGATCGTGGAGAGCGCCTACGGGCACGGTGTCGCGGACGTCTTCCTGTACGCCGCGCCGGCCGCGCTGCTCGCCTTCCTGATCACCCTGTTCATCAAGGAGGTCGCGCTGAAGACCAACTCCGGCACCCAGCAGGCCGCCGCGAACGGCGCGCCCACCGAGGCCGCGTCCGCCCCGGCGGACACGGTGGAGTCCTCGGCCGCCACCGGCCAGGTCACGGACCTCGAGCCCGCGTTGGTGGGCGCTCCGGCCGCCGATGTGCACGAGCCGGACGCCGACGGCACCGCCGCGGCCACCGCCCCGCAGCGTCTGGCGGCGTTCGCCTCCGCAGGTGGCGACGGCCCGGACCTTCCGCACCGGCAGGGTGTGCACGGCTTCGTGCGGAACGGAGACGGCGGCGCCGTCCCCCGCGCCGCGGTGACGCTGATCTCGCTCGCCGGGCGCCAGCTGGGCCGTTCGGTGGCGCACCCCGACGGCTCGTACGCCCTGGACGCGCCGGGCTCCGGCTCGTACGTCCTGATCGCGGCAGCCGACGGCCACCAGCCGCAGGCGTCCACCATCGTGGTCGGTGACGAGCCGCTCGGCTTCGACATCGTCCTGTCGGCCACCAGCGGTCTGGTCGGCACCGTGCGCGGCGCCGCCGACGGCGAGCCGGTCGACGCGGCGATGGTCGTGGTCACCGATGTGCGGGGCGAGGTCCTGGCCACCGGGAAGACCGGGGAGAAGGGCGACTTCAGCTTCGAGGAACTGATCGCCGGGACCTTCACGGTCGCGGTCAACGCACCCGGCTTCCGGCCCGCCGCGCTGCCCGTCGAGGTCGGCGCCCAGGGCCTGACCCGGCTCGAGATAGCGCTGCGGGCGGGCGCCCAGGTGCAGGGCACGGTACGGGCGGGCGCCGGCCGGCGGCCGCTGCCGGACGCGCGGGTCACCCTCGTGGACGCGGCCGGGAACGTGGTCGCCACCGCCACCACCGGGGAGGACGGGGCGTACGCCTTCACCGACCTGGACGCGGGCGAGTACACGGTCATCGCGAGCGGCTACCCGCCGGTCGCGGGCGCGCTGACGGTCTCCGGGCACGGAGTCGACGGCCACGACGTCGAGCTCGCCCACCCGGGCGACTGACGGACTCCGGGCCGGGGCGCGCGACGAGCGGAGACGCGCCCCGGCCCGGACCGGGACGGCGGAATCCCGCCGGACTGGAACCCCGGGCCCGGCGGCGGTGTATTCAAGGCAGGGGACGGCCTCACACCGCCGCCGGGTCCGGCGCGGAAGGCCAAGCAACACGGGAGCGGGAGCGAGAGGCGGCATGACGACCACAGGAGCAGGAGCAGGCGGGGGAGCGGGGCTGCGGGCCCGGATCCGCACCCGCGACGGATGGGCGGTCCAGCACGCGGTGCTGACCGTCACGGATATGACGGGCGCCCAGGTGCTGCGCGCGCAGGCCGCCGAGGACGGTTCCGTGCGGACCGAGGAGCCGCTGCCGGCCGGTCCGTACACGGTCATCGCCACCGCGGTCGGCTATGCGCCCGTCGCGTCGACGGCGATCGTCACGGCCTCCGGGCGCGCCGAGCTGGGCACACTGGTGCTGGCCCGGCAGGGCGGTGTGGAGCTGCCCCCGCCCGGGGTGTGGACGCTCGACCCGGCGCATTCGACGGTGGCCGCGGTCGCGCAGCATCTGGGGATCTCCAGCGTGTACGGCCGGTTCACGGAGTTCGGCGGGCGGATCGAGATCGCCGAGGACATCGAGAAGTCGAGGGTCGAGGCGGTGATCCAGGCGGCCAGCATCGACACCGGAAACGGCATGCGGGACGGCCATCTGAAGTCGCCCGACTTCCTCAACATCGAGCAGTACCCGGTGCTGAGCTACCAGAGCTCGCATCTGAGCGCGGCCGGCGCGGACCGGTGGACGGTGCACGGGGAGCTGTCGATGCACGGCGTCGTCCGGGATGTGGATCTGGATCTGACCTATCTGGGCACCGGCCCCGACCCGTGGGGCGGGGTGCGGGCGGCCTTCCGGGCCACCGCGGAGCTGCGCCGGGAGGACTTCGCGATGCACTACAACCAGGTGGTCGCGGCCGGTATCGCGGCGATCGGCACCACGCTGCGCGTGGAGCTGGCCATTCAAGCAATTCAAGGGGGTCAGGCGGTGCAGGGCGAGGAGATTCCCGCGGGCTGAGGGCCTGGAGGAGCCTCAGGCCCTGAGGGGTCTGAGGGGCGGGCCTGACGGTCCTCGCCCGGTGACGCGGGGACGCGGGCGCCCCGGCTCAGCCCTCCCGGGCAGCGTCCCGCAGGGCCTCGATCCCGGCGATCGCGCAGTCCAGCGCGAAGGTGAAGTCCCGGTCGCGCATCTCCTCGACCGTGTCGCCGCCGCGGGCCTCCATGATCTGCCGTGAGTCCTCGAACTCCGGCCGGTCGTCGACCATGCTCATCACGTCGTTGAACATCTCGTCCTGGGTGACGCCCGCCGCCCGGCAGCGCGCGGCGAAGCGGCCTTCGATGGTGCTGAAGCCATAGACGAACTGGTAGACGAGGGAGAGCGCGCTGGGCAGCTTGTCCATCGGCAGACCGCTGTTGCGCATCACCCCCTGGGCGGCATTGGAGAACGCCATCGAGTTGGGCCCGATATTGAGGTACTCGCCCAGCAGGGCGGGCAGCCAGGGGTGTCGGACCAGTGCCTGCCGGTATTCGGAGGCGAGTTGGCGCAGCTGCTCGCGCCAGTCCCGTGGCTCGTCCCCCGGATGCTCATGGCCCTCGACCGGCCCGACGGCCTCCCTGGGCAGCGCGATCTCCCCCATGGCGGCATCGAGGGCGAGTTCGAGCAGATGGTCCTTGGTCTCCACGTACCAGTAGACCGACATGGCGGTGACCCCGAGCTCCGCCGCGAGCCGCCGCATCGAGAACCCCGAGAGGCCCTCGGCGTCCAGCAGCCGGACCGTCGCCGCGACGATCTTCACATGGTCGAGCCCGACCGGCTGCTGATCGGCCTTGCGCTTGGGGGCCTTGCGCTCGGAGAGCCAGACACTGGACCGCGGACGGATGACACGGCTGCCGGTTGCCATGGCGCGCTCTCTTTCTCCGATGCGCTGACGCCACGTACCTGGGGACACAGTACGCAGCGGGTCATACATGTCCGATGCTATGCCGCCGGGGCCGTCTTTGAAGATCGTTCGGCCCGGCTGAGCAGCAGCGCGGCCAGCACCCCGCCCGCCAGTACGGCCACCGCGCCGACCAGCTGGCTTGTTTCGACGCCCGAGGCGAAGGCGTCCGCCACGGCCGCCCGGTCCTCGGGGGTACGGGCCGCGGCGACGGCGGCCGGAAGCGAGCCCGCCCCGGCGGCGGCCGAGGGCAGCAGCGAGGCGAACCGCGAGTTCAGCACCGCGCCGAGTACGGCGACACCGAGCCCGTTGCCGAATTCGGTGAGGGTGCCGTTGACCCCCGCGCCCACGCCCGCCTTATCCGGGGGGATGGCCGACATGATGGCGGTCGCCATCGCGGGCATGGCGAAGGCGATCCCCATCCCCATCACCACCAGCCCGATCAGCATCCCGCCATAGCTGTGCGCACCGAGCGTCGCGATGGCGGCGAGACCGGCCGCGAGCAGCCCCATCCCGGTGACGATCGTCAGCGGAGGGCCGAGCTTCGGAAGCAGCCGCGCGCCGACACCGGAGAGATTGAGCACGACGATCACCAGCGCGAGCGGCGCGGTGCGCAGCCCCGCGCCCAACGCGTCATAGCCGAGCACGAACTGCAGATGCTGGGTGAGGAGGAAGAGCGAGCCGCCCATGCCGAAGGCCACGAGGATGCCACCCGCGACCGCGCCCACGAACCGGCGGTTGCGGAAGAAGTGCATATCCAGCATCGGGTACGGGATATGACGCTCCCACAGCGCGAAGCCGGTCAGCACGACGACGCCGACGAAGGCCGACAGCAGGACGCGGGTCGAGCTCCAGCCGTGCTCGGGCCCGGAGATGATCGCGAAGACGATTCCGGTCATGCCGACAGTGGAGAGCAGCGCACCGAGCAGATCGGGTCGGTCACCCGTCGGATTCCTGGACTCCGGCACCAGCCAGACGACGGCGGCGAGGCCGACCAGCGCGACGGGGATATTGATCAGGAAGATCGACCCCCACCAGAAGTGCTCCAGCAGCGATCCGCCGATCAGCGGACCGGCTGCGAAGCCGAGGGAGCTGACCGCACCCCACAGCCCGATGGCCCGGGTCCGCTCGGCCTCGTCGAAGACCTGCACCACCACGGCGAGCGTCGTGGTCATCAGCAGCGCCCCGCCGATCCCCATGCCCGCGCGGGCGGCGATCAGCTGACCGGGCCCTTGCGCCATCGACGCGGTGAACGATCCCACGCCGAACAGGGCGAGCCCGGCGACCAGCATCTTCTTACGCCCGTAGCGGTCGGCGGCGCTGCCCGCGGTGAGCAGGAGTCCGGACTGGACCAGCGAATAGGCGTTGATCATCCACTGGATGTCGGCGGTGCGCGTGTCCATCTCCCGGGAGAGGGAGGGGACCGCGACATTGAGGATCGTGTTGTCGAGCAACACGGTGAGCTGAGCCAGGCAGATGACGGCGAGGATCAGCCAGCGCTGGGGGTGGCCGCCCACCGGCCGATCGGGCGGGGCGGCGGGAGCGGTATCGGCGGTCGAGGCCGGCATGGAGGTCTCCAGGGACGCTTGTACGGCGTATGGCTACGCGTTCGCCATACACCGTACAAGCATTGTTTTACGACGTACAGGGAATTACCCCTTCGACGCCTTCGAGGACGCCTCCGCCTTCTGTGTGAGGTCGTAGAGAGTGGTGTTGCCCACGGTGACCTTCTTGTGGTTCGCCTCGATCCAAGAGGTGATCTTGGAGGACGTGCCCTTGCTGCCGCCGCCGGGACCGCCGCCCATGCCAGTGCCCGAGGAGAGGAAGTAGTGGATCTTGCCCTGCTTCACATACTCCTTGAACTGGGCGAGCGTCGGGGACGGGTCACTGCCGTTGAAGCCGCCGATGGCCATCACGGGCCTCTCGGTGGCGAGCTGATAGCTCGCGGCGTTCTGCGAGCCGATCGCCGCCGCGACCCAGGTGTAGTCGCCGGAGTTCTTCTCCAGCTTCGCCTTCACCGTGGCGTTGACCTGCCGGCCGCCCAGCAGCCCGCCCATACCGCCGCCGTCCCTGCCACGCCGACCGCCTTCGCCCATACCGCCGGGCATCATGCCCTGCGGAGTGCCCTGGGCCTGGGCGCCGTTGCCGTTGCCGTTGCTCTTCTGGCCCTGGGCGTTGCCGTTCCGCTGGGATTGGCCGCCGCCCGGGAAGGCGCCGCCGGGGAAGGCGCCGTTCTGGCCGCCCTGCTGACCGCCTGGCTGGCCGCCGCCCGTACCGCCGTCCGGCATGCCCTGCTGATTGCCCTGGCCCTGCCGGCCCTGCTGTCCGTTCTGCATCCCCGGCGGGCCGCCCATCCGGCCGCCGCCGGGACGGCCGCCACCGCCGGGTCCGCCCATACCGCCCGAGACCACGGGACCGGCCGTCACGATCGAGCCGCCGTGCGGGGTGTCGACCGTGTTGAGCGAGTACGCGACCGGCCCGGCCAACGCCGCCGCGAGGCCGAGCCCCGCCACGCCCAGGGCCGGCGTCCGGCCCAGCCGCGCCGCCGGCAGCAACCCGACCGCCGCCGCGAGCCCGGCGATCAGCACCGCCCAGCGCAGCCACGGATGCCAGTCCGCCGACCGGCCCAGCAGCACGTACGACCAGATGGCCGTGGTCGCCACCGTGACGGCGAGCACCACCGAGGCGGCCACCACGCTCGACCGCCGCTCCCACAGCAGCGCCGTGCCCATGCCCGCGATCGCCGCGATATACGGGGCGAGGGCGATGTTGTAGTACTGGTGGAAGATCCCGGACATAAAGCTGAAGGTCACGAAGGTCATCAGCAGCGCCCCGCCCCACACCAGGAACGCCGCGCGCTGGGGATCCGTCCGCTTGGCCTTCCAGGTCAGCCAGATCCCGGCCGCCAGCAGGATGAACGCCGCGGGCAGCAGCCAGGCGATCTGACCGCCCATGTCGGAGCTGAAGAGCCGGCCGATACCGGTCTCGCCCCACATGCCCCCGCCACCGCCACCGCCACGCGGACCGCCGCCGCCGACGCTGCCGGTCTCATTGCCGTTGATCCGGCCGAGACCGTTGTAGCCGAAGGTCAGCTCCAGGAAGCTGTTGTTCTGCGAGCCGCCGATGTACGGCCGCGAGGACGCCGGCCACAGCTCGACGATCGCGACCCACCAACCGCCGGAGACCACCATCGCGAGCCCCGCGAGCAGCAGTTGGCCGATCCGCTTGCCGAGCTTGCCCGGGGCGCACACCGCGTACATGATCGCGAGCGGCGGCAGGATCAGCCACGCCTGCAGCGTCTTGGTGAGAAAGCCGAGGCCGAAGCAGACGCCGGCCGATACCAGCCACGTGGTCCGCGAGTCCTCCAGCGCGCGCAGCACGCAGTAGACCGCCGAGACCATCAGCAGACACAGCAGCGCGTCGGGGTTGTTGAAGCGGAACATCAGCGCCGCGACCGGGGTGACCGCGAGCACCGCGCCCGCGATAAGCCCGGCGGCCGCGCTGAACCTGCGCCGTACGGCCGCGTACAGCACCCCGACCGTCGCCACACCCATCAGCGCCTCGGGGACGAGGACCGCCCACGAGGAGAGGCCGAAGAGCCGCACCGACAGCGTCATCGGCCACAGCGCGGCCGGGGGCTTGTCGACGGTGATGGAGTTGGCGGCGTCGGAGGAGCCGAAGAAGAACGCCTTCCAGCTCTCGCTGCCCGCCTGCACCGCGGCCGAGTAGAACTGGTTGGCGTAGCCGGACGCGCCCAGGCTCCACAGATAGAGCACCGTGGTCACGGCCAGCAGCGCCCACAGCGCGGGGCGCGCCCAGCGCGGGTCCTCCGGCCGGCCCCGCCACGCCCGCGCCGGCCGCGAGCCACTGGGGGCCCGCGGCCCCACCGCGTGGTGCGCGGCCGGGGGCATGGGGGGCGTCGGGGGCGGCGGTCCGGCTTCCCGGGTGCCGTGGTCGTAGGTGGTCATCGGGTGTTCCTCGGATTGTCGTCGGTGGTGGCCCCGCTGTCCGACGGGAAGACCCAGGCCCGGAAGAGCAGGAAGCGCAGAACGGTCGCGGCGAGGTTCGCCGCGATCAGCACGGCCAGTTCGGTGCCGTGCGAGGGGGTGCCGGGGGCGGTGTCGAGGGCGGCCAGGGAGCCGCTGGTCAGCGCGAGGCCGATGCCGAAGACGACCAGGCCCTGCGCCTGGTGGCGCACCGCGCGGTCCCGTCCACGTACGCCGAAGGTGAGCCTCCGGTTGGCCGCGGTGTTGCCGAGCGCCGACAGCAGCAGCGCCGGCGCGTTGGCCACCTGCGGACCCGTACCGAGCCGGAAGAGCGTGTAGAGCAGCAGATAGACGAGCGTGCTCAGCGCGCCGACCACACAGAACCCGACGAGCTGACGGGCCAGCCCGCCCGGCACTCCGCTCAGCTCGCGGTCGCGCGGATCGTCCCCGAACGGGCGGCGCACCCGGTCCAGCGGCAGCGCACCGGTCGCCAGCGCGCGCCCCACCCGCCAGACGCCCTTGAGGTCATCGGTAGCCGTCAGCACGATGTGCACCGTGCTGTTCGGGTCGTCGACCCAGTCCACCGGCACCTCGTGGATGCGCAGGCCCGCCCGCTCGGCCAGCACCAGCATCTCGGTATCGAAGAACCACCCGGTGTCCTCGACCAGCGGCAGCAGCCGCTCGGCGACATCCTTACGGATCGCCTTGAAGCCGCACTGGGCGTCGGAGAAGCGGGTGGCCAGACTGGAGCGCAGAATCAGGTTGTACGCGCGCGAGATGAACTCCCGCTTGGGGCCGCGCACCACGCGCGAGCTGCGCGCCAGCCGCGACCCGATCGCCAGGTCCGAGTGACCGGAGATCAGCGGCGCCACCAGCGGCAGCAGCGCGTTGAGATCGGTGGACAGATCGACGTCCATATAGGCGAGCACGGGCGCCTCGGACAGCGACCACACGGTGCGCAGCGCCCGGCCGCGGCCCTTCTGCTCCAGCCGGACCGCCGTCACCTCCTCGAGCGCGTCGTCGAGAGAGGCCGCGACGTCGGGCGTGCGGTCCGTACTGGCGTTGTCCGCGATGGTGATCCGGAACCGGTAGGGGAACGTACGGGCCAGATGGTCGTGCAGCCGTCGCACGCACCGCTCGAGGTCCGCCTCCTCGTTGTGGACGGGAACCACGACGTCGAGCACCGGACGGCCGCGGTCGACCGCGACATGCCGGCGCGCGGCCAAGGTCTGCAGGGATGTCTCGGGCGGCGCCTCGAGAGGGGTGTCGGTTCGCATGAGGCCGACACTCGCGAGCGGCGCTGTCACCGCTGTGTGGTCAGCCTGTGGCCTGCCTGTGAGTGCGTTACGGACCGGTGAACAGGCAGATGAACGCCGAAGACGGTGCGCCCCGGAACGCTGTCCACCGTCACCTTGCCGTCGTGCGCGGCCACGACCGCGTGCACGATGGCAAGGCCCAGTCCGGTGCTGCCAGCGGCGCGGGAACGCGAGGCGTCACCGCGCGCGAACCGTTCGAAGACATGCGGCAGCAGATCGGGCGGGATGCCCGGTCCGTCGTCCTCGATCTCCAGCGAGAGGTACGAGGGCGGCTGCGGGGGTCCGAAGGAGCCGGTGCGGGCGCCGTACGCCATGACGTACGGCGATCCGTACGGCGCCGCGTAGGGCGAGGCCGCGGAACGGGAACCGGAGCCGGAGCCGGAACCGGAACCGCAACCGGAGGCGGAGGCGGAGGCGGAAGCCGACGCGGACCCTGGCGCCGGGCCGTACGCCGCCGGGCCGTAGGAGAACCCGTGGGGCGCCGGATACGGCGTGGGGTACGGCGACGCCTGCGGCCCGCCCCACAGCACGCGCGCCGTGACGATCGTTCCGGCCGGGGTGTGCGTACGGGCGTTGGCGAGGAGGTTGACGAGCACCTGGCGCAGCCGGGCGTCGTCGCCGTATACGAGCGCGGGTTCATCGGGCAGCTCCAGCCGCCACTCGTGGTCGGAGCCGACCGCCCGCGCATCGCTGACCGCGTCGACGACGAGCGGTGAGAGATCCACTTCCGCGCACTCCAGGGGCCGGCCCGCGTCGAGCCGGGCCAGCAGCAGCAAGTCCTCGACAAGACCGGTCATCCGGCCGGCCTCGGACTCGACCCGGCCGAGGGCATGCCGGGTGTCCGGCCCGATCTCCTCGCGGCCACGCCGGGTCAGCTCGGCGTAACCGCGGATCGAGGCGAGCGGCGTCCGCAGCTCATGGCTGGCGTCGGCGACGAACTGCCGCACCCGCGTCTCGCTCTCCTGACGGGCCGCGAGCGCCGACTCCACATGGCCGAGCATCCGGTTGAGCGCCGCCCCGACCTGGCCGACCTCGGTGCGCGGATCGGCCTCGGACGGCGGAACCCGCTCACGCAGCGCCACCTCACCGCTGTGCAGGGGGAGTTCGGCGACCCGGGTCGCGGTCGCGGCCACCCGGCGCAGCGGGCGCAGCGAGATGCCGACCATCGCGGCACCGGCGATCCCGGCGGCGACCAGTCCGGCGGCTGCCACACAGACCTCGACCAGGATCAGGGCGTTGACGGTCCGCTGGGTCTGGCTGAGCGGGGAGGCGAGGATGATCCCGCCCTCCACCCGGTCCCACTGGGTGACGACGCGGTAGCTGCCGAGGCCGGGCAGGCCGACGGTATGCACCTGACGGTCCCGCGGGACGGCCGCGAGCGTCTTCAGCTGCCCGTTGGTCAGGGGGTCCACCCGGTCCTCGGGGTCCAGGTCCGACGTCATGGGCGAGTCGTTGCTCTTGCCCGACCTGGTGATGGAGCCGTCCTGCCCGTAGCGCGCCCCGACCGTGCCGATGGGCTGGCCGGGCGACGCGACGAAGAGAACGTCGGTGCGCCGCCGGCTCTCCCCGTCCGGCTTGCTCAGGAAGCGCCCGACGGACGAGCGCAGGTCGCTGTCCACCTGGCCCTGGAGATACGACTGCAGGGCGATGGTCGTGACCGTGCCGATCACCGAGCACACCACCGCGATCAGCGCCACCGCCGAGACGACCAGACGGGTGCGCAGCGACCAGGGGCGGCGCGTGGCGCACTGAGCGCGCCGGGCATGCGCGCGCCCCTGGGACGACGGGTTCGGCGGGGCCGGGTGCGCCACGGTGGCTACTCCCCGGGCTTGATCAGATACCCGGCGCCACGCCGGGTGTGGATCATCGGGCTGCGCCCCGCGTCGATCTTGCGCCGCAGATACGAGATATAGAGCTCCACGACGTTGGCCTGGCCGCCGAAGTCGTAACTCCACACCCGGTCGAGAATCTGCGCCTTGCTGAGCACCCGGCGCGGGTTGCGCATCAGATAGCGCAGCAGCTCGAACTCGGTCGCGGTGAGGTGGATCTCCTGGCCCGCGCGCGACACCTCATGGCTGTCCTCGTCCAGCACCAGATCCCCGACGGCCAGCACCGATTCGCTGCGCGCGGCCGCCGCCCCCGACCTGCGCAGCAGTCCGCGCAGCCGGGCGACGACCTCCTCCAAGCTGAAGGGCTTGGTGACGTAGTCGTCGCCGCCCGCCGTCAGCCCGGCGATCCGGTCCTCGACCGCGTCCCGCGCGGTCAGGAACAGCACCGGTACGTCCGGCAGCTCGCGGCGCAGCCGCCCGAGCACCGTGAGCCCGTCCATATCGGGCAGCATGATGTCCAGGACGACGGCGTCCGGCCGCAGCTCGCGGGTCGTCCGTATCGCCTCGGCGCCGTCTCCCGCGGTGCGCACCTCCCAGCCCTCGTAGCGCAGTGCCATCGACAGAAGGTCGGCGAGCGCCGACTCATCGTCCACCACCAGCACCCGGACGGGGCTCCCGTCGGGCCGCAGCAGCTCGGTACGCCCATGGGGCGAGGTCGCCATCATGCTGCTCACCTTCCGGCCGCGGTCTGAGAGCTCCCTTTCGGCTACCTGTGAATAGCCTGAGAATCCTGTGCGGGGAGTGAAGGGGGTGTCACGGGACGGGCTCGGCGAGGAAATACGGCCACCGCAGGCAGTACGGCCACCGGCAAGGCAGTACGGCCGCCGGCGAGGGAATACGCCCACCGACAAGGGAATAAACGAAAAGATCCACCGGTTACCATCGTATGGCTTCTCATTCCGCACTAGGCACGATCGGCATCTGGACCGCGGCGCTCCGCTCGACCGATCCCGCGAGACACGCGGAGGTCAGGGAGGCGGCGGCCGAACTCGACGCGCTCGGGTACGGCGCCATCTGGCTCGGCGGCAGCCCCGCACCGGACGAGGCCGGCTTCCTGCTG
The DNA here is from genome assembly GCF_040606675.1 of Streptomyces sp. NPDC005393. Lineage (NCBI taxonomy): Bacteria > Bacillati > Actinomycetota > Actinomycetes > Kitasatosporales > Streptomycetaceae > Streptomyces > Streptomyces sp. NPDC005393. The sequence continues at coordinate 66,674 of NZ_JBEXFG010000008.1, forward strand.
GACGCGACCTCCCGGATCGGCGTCGCGACCGGCATCCTCAGCATCTGGGACCATGAGGCGACCTATGTGGCCGAGCGGTTCGCCGCCATCGACGCGGTCCACGACGGCCGCTTCGTGCTGGGCCTCGGGGTGAGCCACAGCAAGCTCGTCGACCGGTACGCACGGCCCTATTCGGCGATGCAGGACTACCTCACCGCGCTGGACTCCGCCCCCACCCCGGTCCCCGCGTCCCGCCGGGTGCTGGCCGCCCTCGGCCCGAAGATGCTGAAGCTGGCCCGCGACCGTGCGGCCGGGGCGCATCCGTATCTCGTCACGCCCGAATTCACCGCCTCCGCGCGGGAGATCCTCGGCGACGAGGCCGTCCTCGCCCCCGAGCTCAAGGTCGTCCTCGACACGGACCTCGACCGCGCCCGTGCCACGGCCCGCCACTATCTGTCCTTTTACCTCGCATTGCCCAACTACACCAACAATCTGCTCCGGTTGGGCTTCGAGGAGAAGGACTTCGCGAACGGCGGCAGTGACCACCTCATCTCGTCCGTCTTCGCCTTGGGCGACGAGGAGGCGATCCGCCGCCGCGTCGACACCTTCCTGGCCGCGGGCGCGGACCACTTGGCGGTCCAGGTGGTGACGGCGGACCCCCGGGGCGCCATCCCCCGGGCGGAGTGGCGCGCCCTGGCCCCGGCCCTTCCGTTGCACGGGAACTGACTTCCGCCCTACGGACCCCCGGGCCGCGCGCCCGGGGGTCCGTACGCTCACAGACCGAACAGGCGCGCCGCGTTCCCGTAACAGACCCCGCGCAGCCACTCCTCGTCCTGGCCCACCCGCGTCAGCGCCTCCAGCGCGTGCCCGTACCCGTACGGGATATTGGGAAAGTCGCTCCCGAACAGCACCCGGTCCCCCACAGCCGCCAACCGCCCCCACTCGGCCCGTGGAAACGGCCAGTTCTGCTCGGTGAAGTCGGTGAAGGCCATCGTCGTATCCAGGTGCACTTCCGGGTACCGCTCCGCCAGCTCCAGGAAGTCCGTGTACTCCGGCATCCCCATATGGGCGATGATCAGCCGTAGCCGGGGATGACGGGCCAGCACCCGCGCCACCGGCTCCGGCCCGGTGTGCTTGCCGGGCGCGGGCCCCGAACCGCAGTGGATGACGACCGGCGTGCCGCTCTCGGCGAGCAGCCCCCACACCGGATCGAGCAGCGCGTCGCCCGGGTCGTACGCCCCCACCTGCACATGAGCCTTGAACACCCGCGCCCCGCCCTCCAGCGCCGTGCGCACATACCGCTCCGCGCCCGGCTCCGGGAAGAAGGTCGCCGTGTGCAGACAGTCGGGCGTACGGGCCGCGAAGCCGGCCCCCCAGTCGTTCAGCCACGCCGCCATGTCCGGCTTGTGCGGATAGATCATCGCGGTGAAGGCCCGTACCCCGAACCCCCGAAGTACGGCGAGCCGTTCGTCCTCCTCCTCGCGGTAGGTGATGTGCCAGGGGATGCCGACAAGCGGCTCGACCGCGTCGAAGTACGCCCAGACCTTGTCCAGTACGCGCTGAGGCATGAAGTGGGTATGCACATCGATCAGTCCGGGCAGCCCAAGCCCCTGCCAGAACCGCTGTACCGATATCGCGGCGGGATCACTCATACGGGTCACCGTAAGACCCCGACGCCCCGCATTGCTACAGCCTCGTCTCAGCATCGCTGCGAGTTGATCACAGCCGGGACCAGGTCTTTTGTCGCGCCCATGATGATCTGCGGTAGCAAGATCACTCCATGCTTCCCGGCCTGCCCACGCCGCCGGCATCGACCACCACCAGGGGACGCCCGTGCACAGCAGACCGATCCGCGCCCGAGCCGGGACCGCTCTCGTCTGCGTGCTCGGCATCGCCCTCCTCACCTCCGGCTGCGAGGACGACGACACCGCGTCCGCCCGGCGACAGCCCGCGGTCCAGGCGGACCGTGCCGACCGGGCCGGCGGCGGCGCCGCCGACAGCGACGGCGGCAAGACGCTCCCGCTCGGCGAGGCCACGTCGATCACCTACAAGCGCGGCTCGGACCATCTGCGGGGCACCCTGCGGGTGACGGCGGTGAGCATACGAAAAGGCACGCGGGCCGAGCTGACGCAGGCGGGCTCGCACTCCGACGCACGCACCACGCATCCGTACTACGTCACCATGACCTTCGAGAACACCGGTGACAGCTCCCTCCACTACCCCTTCCTCAACACCCCCACCGGACTCGAGGACACCAGCGGCGTGGACGCCCAGCCCCTCATCACCGCCGACGACGGGGTGAAGCCGTGCCGGGGCAAGGACCCGGACGACTTCGCCGCCGGCGCGAGCGCCACCCTGTGCAAGGTGTTCCTGGTGCCCAAGGGCGAGCGGCCGTCCGTGGTGACGTACAGCACAGGCGACGATACGAAGCGGCCGGTGCGCTGGAAGGCGGCACGCTGATCGCGGTGCCGCGGAAACGACCGAGGGCCCGGCACTGAAGAAGTGCCGGGCCCTCGATACCTGAGTAGCGGGGACAGGATTTGAACCTGCGACCTCTGGGTTATGAGCCCAGCGAGCTACCGAGCTGCTCCACCCCGCGTCGTGTTTGTAACCTTACGGCATTCTGCTCGCTCAGGGAAACCCATGATCCGTTGTCTTACTTTGCAACGGCACGGTCCCAGCCCCGCTGCGAGTGGATCTTCCCCGCCGCCCCAGCCGTTTGTCACGGCCATGATGAACCGCAGCACCGGCCGTACCGGCCGTACCGGCCACACGCGCCGCACACGCACCGCCGCCGCCTCCTTTGCGCGGCCGGCATCGCCCTCTCCGCCACCGCCTGCAACGAGGACCTCGCCCAGGACGGCGGCAGCAGCGAGTCACCCGCCAAGAACCAGCAGCCGTCGGCCTCGGCGAGCAAGGGGACGGACCAGGGCGACCAGGCCGGGGACAAGGGCGTCAAGGCCGCCGGCAAAACCGCAACGGCGGTTACCGTCAGCGCTGATGTCATCACATACGCCAGATGCCCCTTCCGATGATCGGAAGGGGCATCTGTCCTGGTGCGCGCTCGGCAGGTTTCGACCCTGCAACCTCTTGATCCGTAGGTTCGGGCAGGGTGCTGGCGCGGGCCTCGGCGGCGGTCCGGCCCGGTGCTCGCGGCGGACCGTTGGCGGATGCCATGCGCCGTCGTTGCCGTCAGCGTTGCCGTCATCCTTCGCCATAGAAGATCCACACGGGACTGATCGCGCGCCGCGAAAACGACTTTCAAGAGGGCTGTAGCCAGGGTGACGGCTCCATCCCTGACCTGCACGAACGGCCCCTCTGCCTGGCCGATACACGAGGCGTGGTCCACCAGTGGTCCACAATCTCCAGGCTCGGGTCCGGGCTAGTCGATCTTTGCCGCCCACCGCCCTCTCGACAGGTGGCAGACGCCGTCGGGTGTGATCTTCACCCGGCTGCCGTACAGCGAAAGCCCGCCCTCCGCACTCTGCCGGTTACGGATGCGCTACAGCTCATCCCAGAGACGACGCGGGCCGCCCTGGTGCACGGTGGGCGGGTCCGTCCGTTCGGCCGATGCGCGTGCCCATGATCCGTCAGCGTGGACGAGGTACGCGGTGCACCAGGGTCCGTGCCGTTCGTAGTCCAGCTCAACACCGGGAACGGTGATCTCCAGCATGGATCGCAGCTCCCACGCATTTTCTACGTCCACCACCGGATACCGGCCTATGGAAACCTCCTCTCCGTCGTGGTCGCGTGCCGTGGCGAGCAGCTTGGTCAGGCCCGGTTCGTAGTCGGGGCCGTGGCGCGAGGGCATGAATCCGGCCCAGTCGCGTTCGAGCTGTCCGACCGCGCCACCGTCCTCCGTCTTCCACGCGGTGAGGATCAGCGAGGTATTCGCGATGGTGGTGACCAGGCGTCCCCCGGTGCGAAGTGCGCTGAGCCACGATGCGGGCAGGGGCCGGACTGAGACCGTGGCAATGATCCGGTCGTAGGCCCCTGGGAGGTCGCTCGTGGCGTCTTGGGTGTAGATCATGGGATGGAGCCCCATGGCGGCCAGGCGGGCCCGTGCGGCGTCGCAGAGGTACTGGTCAATGTCGACGCTCGTCACGTTGTGGTCGCCGAATCGCCTGCTCGCGTAGGCGGCGAGGCCCCCGGCGCCGGTGCCGATGTCCAGCAGGTCCATGCCGTCGGTGAGCCGTCCGTGGCGCAGCATCCGGACGACGAGTCCCGGGTGGGTCGCCGATGACGTCGGCCGCCCCTCCGTACGATCGCTCGGCTCTGCGTGGTCGGCGTGGAGTGCGCCCACGCGGGTGATCAGGGACATATCGCTGTACGCCGTACGCATCCACGCCCCGGGCACGGAGGCGCCGTCGCGGAGGATCCACCTCCCTTCGCCGTCGTGCTCCCACCAGCGAGGTACCAGCTCATGCCGGGGGACGCTTGCGATGGGTTCGCGCCAGCGTGAAACGGGGTCGGTCACCTGGTCGGCGAGCTGGGTGGCGTGTTGTTCCCAGTCCATGTCTCGACTCCCTGGTCGTCGGTGGGCTCGCACGCGTTGTTGGAGGGGTCGCACGCGTCGGAGTCGTCCGGCCCGCACGCGCCCAGGCGGGGCCTGGGGATGCTGTCCACGGCCGCCTTCCACTCGGGGCTGCTGAAGATCTCCGCGAGCCGCTTCTCCCGGACGTTCGCGCACGGCATGAACCGCGAGAGCACGCACAGGGAAAGACTGCCATCCGGCAGCACCGCCGCCCGGCCATCCCCGCACCGGCCGCACAACTCGGTGACGCTGGGGATGGTGGTCGCCGCGCGTCCGACAGCGCGCACGCGGTCGGTACCGATCCGCTTGACGCCGAGGGAGACCAGTTCGGCCCGCGCCTCTGCCACGCGCTGTCCCTCGTTGACGTGCACGATTCCGGCGCGCAGGGGGATGCCTCGGCGTACGGCCTCGGCGATGTTGGCGCGGGTCCGGTGGTAGCCGCCCTTCCGCTGGGTGATCTCGTCGTGTTCCTCGGGACGGTCGCTGTAGTAACTGGTGCCCAGCGAGACGCCCTCACGGGTGAACACATCCCACCACTGCGGCCGGACGTGGAAGAGGTTGCTGTAGACCTCCACCTTGCGCCCCAGACGCAGGGCGAGGTCCACGAGTTCGGTCCAGTGCGGGTACAGCGTCGGCTCCCCGCCGATCAGCTGGATCGTCGCGATGTCCAGTGCGGCGGCGTCGTTGATGACCGTCCGCCAGTTGTCGAGGGTCATGGTGCCGTGTGTGCCCTGCGGGCTGGACTCCGCGAGGCAGTGGGTGCACGTGAGCTGGCAACCGCCCGTGATCTCCAGCTCCAGAAGATTGATGAGCCCTGCGAGTGCCGGAACCGGACGGTCATCGATGGCGGTCATGTTGCTGTCACTCCCTTGTTGGGGTTGCGATTGCGGACACGCTCTGGATCGGTCTCCGATGGGGCGGAAGCCCCGCCCGGCGCTACGGGGGAACGACGCACGGGCGGGGCTCGCGAGGGGCTACGCGAGAGGCCCCTCGCCTCGCTCCGGTGAAGTGGGCTCACACGAAGCGAGGGATCTTGGGTTCAGCCGACGTCGTGCCGACAGGGGTCTTCGCAGTTGTCGTCACAGACATGTGTGGTCTGCCTGACGTGTCGGTCGGCCAGGTGGCCCTGGCGGGCAGCCGGATCGCTGGAACCGCGGGTGTCCTTGGCCGTCTTGGCTGCCTGGATCGTGTGCCGGGCCCTACTCATGTACTTCCTGCTCCTCGTCGCGATTGGTGTGGAACCGCCCGGTCAGATGGGTTGCAAGCGCCACTGCCGGGCGGGGCTTGTCAGAGGTCTGCGGTTCACGGGATCCACTTGGGCCAGCGACCCCCGGAGCAGACGATGCAGGCGACCTTGCCTGTGTCGACGCAGGTTCGGCACCCTCCGGCGAACCCGGCACAGTCGGGGCACCGGACGGTCGCCCATCCCACGCAGTAGCCGCAGTACCAGCGGCGGCCCTGGCCATCGACCCATGTCGGCTCGGACCTGGGCGGCCGTCTCGATGACGGCGCGGCGGTCACCCAGGCGGCTTCCCGTGCCGTCTGAGGTCGGCCAGGTGGGCCTGAATGCCCTTGCTGAGCGTGTCAGCCATGGACTCCAGCTCATCCAGCGAGGGCAACGCACGCTCCGCCTGGTCGGCCGACTGGTCCGACTGGTCCGACTGGCCCGACTGGCCCGTGGTCTCCGGTGTCTCGTCCGGCGCGGCGCTGGACGTCATCGCAGCCCCAATTGGTCCTGGCGCTGCTGCGCCTCCGGGCACGGCACACCCGTGCGCTCCCAGCACCGGCACGGTGGGAACTGCAAGGGGTGGCGCCTCCCGGGGCCGTCGTCGCGTCGTACGAACACGCCCCTTCGACTGCTGCCGCCGATCAACACGAGCGCGCTCACGCTCGGCTCCCTTCCTGATGGTCTCCGCCAGTTGGAGCAGCCGTCGGCCGGACGATGCCTTCAGCGCTCGCTGCCCGCGTCCCGCTGGACGGCCCCTCATCGCCTTGGCTCCCGCTGTTGAAGGGAGAAGGGCGGGACGTACGGAGGCGCTGGATCGGTGTCCCAGAAGATCGGAACCCGCAGGTGAGCGGGAACACGGAGAAGTTCGAGAGTCGGCTGATCGATGTATGAAACAGATCTCCCGCGCCACGTAGCGATGCGGCCTGCCTGAGGTGGCATCCGAACCAAGGGAGGCCCAGTCGCGGCCGGTTGCCCCAGCCCCTCGGGGATGACGGGTGTCGGTGCAGGCAGGGGCCCTATGCGTGGGGCGCCGGTAGCGAGGTAGGCGGCGCTGTGCCGTCCTGGCTGTCCGCCAACCAGGTCCAATAACGTCCGCGGCAGCCGTTTCGCCGGTCGAGCGATCCTCTTCCTCACGTTGGCGCTCCCCTCAGCGTTGACCATGACCCCGGCGGGTGCAGGTGCCGTCGGGCTGTCTCGCTCTCAGTAGTCAGTCAACGACGGATCGGTGAGTCGAAAGTGCCCAAGAAGTGCACAAGCGCCGGGCTGCGGGTAGTCGGCCCTGAGAGACTGGCGAACAAAGCACTCTCAGCGGGAAGAGCGCAGCTCATGGAGACAGAGACCGTTAGCCCGGGCGCGAATGTCGCGCGTCTTCGCAAGGAGCGAGGTTGGGGCCAGGACCACCTGGCGCGGCGAGCTGGCATGTCCAAGTCACAGCTTGGCAAGATCGAGCGTGGCGAACGTGCCCTCAGCCAGGTGATGGGCGCTGCCCTCGCTACTGCGTTCAACATCACGCTGGACGAACTTCTCAAACCCGCTCCCGTCCAGCCCGGGGACGAGGACAGCCTTAATTCGCTTCGCGCAGCCATTCGACGTTTCGACCTTCCTCAGGGCCCGCCAGCCGAGCAAGCGGCTCTAGAACATGAGGTGGCTGAGCTACTTCAACTGCGAGATGCCGCAGACCTCACGCTTGTGACCCACAAACTCCCTGAGGTTCTGTCACGAGTGCAGGACTCCGCTCATGCGACCGGCCAGCCGCAAGACTGGGGCAGGGTGGCCGATGTCTATAGCACCGTCTATTGGCTGGCTGCACGGCACCGCTGGATGACATTGGCGGAACTGGCCGTAGCAAGGCAAAAGCAAGCCTCGGAACGAGCCGACGCTCTATCCCTCGCCATTGCCGCGCGTGATGAGGCCGGTACGTTCCTCAACGGCGGAGACTTCGGCGGAGGATTGGCCGTCATTGACCGTGCGGTGGTCATGGCTGAGACGACTCTGACGGGCCGGGACCGCCATATCGGCCTGGGAATTCTCCATCTCAGGGGAATGACTCTCGCCGGGCGACTGAGGGACGTGACGACAGCTCAGCGCCATATCGAGGCTGCGTGGCAGGCTGCCGAATTCGTCGGAACGGACCTGAACGTGCGTGGGATGCTCTTTGGCCCGGATAACACGGCCACCCACGTGATCGCGACTGAGACCGACACGGAGCAGTATCAGGACGCGGTGGCAACGGCTGCCGATCTGTTCAGGGAGGGCACTTCGCTGCCACCAACCCGAATCGGCCCGACTCACATGAATGTATCGAGAGCAAAGCTAGCCCTCAAAGATCGGGATGGAGCGCTCGACTCGTTGGTCGATGCCTGGGAAGTGGCCCCCCAGATGGCCAAAGTCCACCCGACGAGCCAGGAACTCGGCCGTGTTCTGACCCATCTCCACAAACGAAGCAACCCGAAGCTCAACAAGATTGCCAAGAAAGCCGGGATCAGGCTATGACCGGCCCGTCGTCGGGCGGTTGTCCGCTCGGTTTGGGCTGAATCTTGCGATGGCGAGTTCCCGCTGCTTCATACCTCGGAGCGGTGGGGGCTCTTTGCATGATGGCGCGGTGCTGGGTGGTGCACCTTTTGCACGCGGCCGGCCGGAGAGTGTTGGGGCGGTGGCCTGCCCGGTCTGGGGTCGGGCATGGTCAGGGGGCCGTACGCTCGTTGGCAACTCGGGCAGTCTTTGGACCTGCCCGCAATGAGCACGAGTGGCCCCCTGGCCTTGCCCGATGAGGGACCCGGACCGGGGAGGTGCCTCAAGACTCGGAGGCCGACCGCCACCAGCCACCGACCCCGGGCCCGTCTGATGGCGGCACCGCGGTTTTCGGCTAACGACAAGCTGGCTGTGCGCCACGAAGCGACCGTGCTGGTAACCGCGATCAGCGAGTGCTGTGACCTGCGATGTCAGCTCAGGCTGCGGCGTGCGACGGCGAGGAACTCCGCCTTGAACGGCTCCAGGCGCTCGGCCAGGCTCGTCCCGTCACCCTCCTGCCAGACCGCCTGATTCAAGGCGCGGGCGTAAGCGGTCGTCGGTGCGTGAAGGCCGGGCGCGCATAGCAGTTCGACGCCGTTCTCGGCTATGCGCAGACCGTCCATCGCTGGCCTGGCCGTCCGGTACCACTCATCGCTGACCTCCCACTGGGATGGTCGTGCATGAGCCACACCCTCGGCCTCCAGGGCGAACCGGATGAATTCCAGCACGGTCCTGATTTGCTCGGCACGTCGCTCCTCCGCCAGCGCCGCAGCCCGTCGTTGTTCCTCAGCCCGGTCGGCCGCCCGCTGCGTCGTGCGCTGGGTCAGATACGTCAACGCCCCTCCCACAGCCACACCGACCATCGAAACCACCGGCGTCCACAGATCTCCTGCCATGGCCGACTACTACCAGCACCTGCCCACCGACCGCTGCCGATCTTGCGAGGCGGACACGCTCGCCCCAGAACGCCGTGCTGCCCCGAGATCCATTTCCGAAACACGCCCCTAGCGGGCCAGTTGGGCGCGTGGAGCTGGTCGTGCTGCTGCGTCGGCGCGTCCGCTCCTCGGGCGGGGGTGGCTCAGCGAGGCGGTTTGAGTTGCTGACTGCACTGACGGACCGCTGCCGCGTGGCAACCGGCTCTGGGCGGTGTACGAGCTGGCCGTACGGGTCGGCCTGCGGCGCGGGGAAGTCCTCGGCCTCCGGTGGAAGGACGTGGACCTGTCGGACGGCTCGGTCACCATCCGCCAGACGCTCCAGCGCGTTGGCGGGGAACTGCTGATCTCCGCCCCGAAGACTCAGCGGTCGGCCCGGCGGGTGGCACTGCCCGACGAGTGCGTGACAGCGCTCCGGGCTCGCCGGGCCCAGCAGCAGGGAGACCGGCTGGCGGCAGGGGACAGGTGGAAGGAAGGCGGCAGTGATCTTGTCTTCACCACGAAGAACGGGACGCCCATCGAGCCGCGCAACCTGAACCGGTCCTTCACCCTCCTGTGCGACAAGGCAGGGGTCCGGCGCGTCCGCTTCCACGATCTCCGGCACACCTGTGCGTCTCTGCTACATGAGAAGGGGGCCGACGCCCGGATGATCATGGAAGTGCTCGGACACGATCCACGTGACGATGGACATCTACACCTTCGTCCGGCTCGACTCTCAGCGCTCTGCCTTCGACCGGGTCGGCGATGCCCTGCGTGACATCAGCGGTGACGATGATGATGATACGGCCCGAGCGGCACCCCGGTCCCCGCCTGATTCTGTCCGCCCAGCGGCTGATGTCAGTTTGGATGTCAACGCACACGCAAGAGGCCCCTTCCGATGATCGGAAGGGGCCTCTGAGCTGCTGCGCGCTCGGCAGGATTCGAACCTGCAACCTCTTGATCCGTAGTCAAGTGCTCTATCCGTTAAGCTACGAGCGCTTGGCTTCCCGGCGGTTTTTCTTGCCGGTCGGCGTTGCGGGGACAACATTACATGACCTGCGCCGTCAGGTGAAATCCGTTTGCCGCACCCCTGCTGAGCTGGGAAAACTCCCCTTTGGAGGGTCCGCCGGCCCCGGCGGCGTGATGCGCTCGGAGGAGCCCAGGAGAAGGGCAGGGGCCGCCGAGGCGGAAGGCACCGCTCCAGCTCGCGCAGCATGATCACCTGATCGGCTGCGACAGAAGACGATCCATTGGTCACCTTGAGTGACGACAGGTGCGGGCGGAGCCTCGGGGATACACAGAAGCCCCGGCCGATCTCGGCCGGGGCTTCTGGAGAAGCGGAGGCTCCGGGATTTGAACCCGGGATGGGGGGTTACCCCAAACCGCATTAGCAGTGCGGCGCCATAGACCAGACTAGGCGAAGCCTCCAGCACACCGAGCCGCTCACGCGAGCGCGATGTGGCGTGTGCAGATGATGTCACAGCCCTGCGGGATGTCACCAATCGCGGCCTACGGTACTCGGCGGGCGGGCGCCATCGCAAAGCCCTTATGGCGGCGCAACGCGGGCGGCGGCGGCACGTTAGACGGGGCAGGGGCAGCGCGCCCCGGAATGATCACGACAGGAGTACCCCCAATGCCCCTGCTGCACCGTATCGCCGTCACCGCCGCCCTGACGGCCGCCGCCTCCGTCGCCGCGCTGATCCCCGCCTGGGGCACGCCGCTGCCGCTGCCCCTGCCGGTGGACGGGGAGAGCGCCGACCGGCTTCTCGTCACCGTGAGTGAGACGGGCGAGCCCGATGACGCCGCGACGTACGTCCTGGCCTGCCACCCGACCGGCGGTACGCACCCCCGGGCGCGGGCGGCGTGTGGGCAGCTGGACTCGGTGACCGAGTGGGGGCGGGATCCGTTCGCGCCCGTGCCGCCCGGCGCGATGTGCACGGGGCAGTACGGCGGGCCGGCCACGGCGCAGGTGAGCGGCCACTGGGCGGGGCGGCCCGTCAACGCCCGCTTCAGCCGCACCAACGGGTGTGAAATCGCCCGGTGGAATCGGTTCTCCATCGTTTTGCGCACCCCTGGGAGCTGACCTGGGGATTGGCCCAGGGCTGGGAGGAGGAGAGGCCGGGGAGGTTTGTCCGGGCGTGCGCCGAGACGCGTACGTCGTGCTGCGACCTCCCTCTCATCTATCGTCGCGCCCGCCCCCGGTGCCCGTAGACTCCCCTAGAGACACTCCGCAGACGGGGCGGCAGAATGACCGCGAGTGTCAGCAAGGTGCGGTAGTCAGGGAGGAAGCGTCGTCGTGAGCAGCAGGCCATCCCGAGGCGCTGCTCGCCTCGCAGCTATACTCGACGCCCTGCCGGACGCGCTGTTGCTCGTCAACTGCAACGGCACGGTCGTCAACGCCAACCACATCGCGCTGGAGTCCTTCGAGACGCCGGGGACCGCCCTTGTCGGTCGTGGTCTGCTCGATCTCCTCCCCTCCTTCGATCCCAATCGCATTCCCGGGTCGATGCGGCGCCCCCGGGAAACGGCGCAGACAGACGGCACCAAGCCGACCCGGATGATGGCCCGGCGCACCGACGGGGCGCAGTTCCCCGTCGAGGTGACCAGCGCGAATCTGGAGGACGGGCCGGCCCCCTACGCCGATCAGTACAGCTACACCGGCGATGAGCTGCTGATGCTCATCGTGCGAGACCTGACCGGGATGCTCGACACCGAGGCCGAACTCGCCCGCCAGCAGCGCCAGACCGAGATGATCCTGCGCGCGGCGGCGGAGGGCGTGGTCGGCGTGGACACCGAGGGCAAGGTGGTCCTCGTCAACCCGTCCGCCGCGCAGATTCTCGGCTACCGGGCCAGTGACCTGGGCGGTCAGGAGCTTCACTCTCTAGTACACCACTCGCGCCCGGACGGTTCCCCCTTCCCGTACGAGGAGTCCCCGCTCGCCGACACCCTGCGCTCCGGCCGCAAGCACCGGGTGCGCGGTCAGGTGCTGTGGGCGAAGGACGAGAGCCAGGTCCCGGTCGATCTGACGACCGCGCCCGTACGGGACGGCGACCAACTCGTCGGCGCCGTCATGACCTTCACCGACCGGCGCCCCGAGCAGACTCTGGTGGCCAAGCACGCCGAGGAGGTCGAGGGCCTCACCACCCAGCACGCCGAGGAGGTGGAGAGCCTCACCACCCAGCACGCCGAGGAGCTGGAGGAGCTCACCGCCCAGCACACGAAGGCGCTGGAGGAGCTGCGGACCCAGCTGGCCGAGGAGCGCGCGCGGTACACCGAGCGGCTGGACTCCGTCACCGGCCGGAACACCCAGCTGCTCGCCGTGCTCGACCAGTCGCTGCGCGGGCCGTTGCTGGAGCTGCGCGGCGAGCTCGGCGTGCTCGCCGACGACCCGGCCGGGCAGCTGTGGCCCGAGGCCAACCAGATCCTGCACCATCTCGCCGCCGGCTACACCCGGATGACCACGCTCGTCGACAACGTCCTGAGCTATCAGCGGCTCGACTCGGACGGCGAGGTACTGGCCCGGCGCAAGGTCTCGATGGACGAGGTCGTCTCGGCGGGGGTCGAGGGCGCGGTCGAGCTGATCGGCCCCGGGCGCGCGCAGTTCGCCGTGCACGCGCCGCCGATCGATGCCGAAGTGGACGCGGAGCGGCTGGCCCAGGCGCTCGCCCATCTGATCGCGGACGTGGCGGGGGTCGACTCCACCGGCAAGGCCGCCTCGAGCGCGGGTACTGCGTCGGGCGACTCGACGATCGTCGTCGCTGCGGCGCAGCGCGGCGATGTCGTACGGATCGAGGTGCGCGGGCCGTACGCGGGCGGCGACCCGGTGCACGAGCCGATCGTGCGCGGGATCGTGCGCCGGCACGGGGGCGTGCTGCAGACGCATGAGATGCCGGGCATGGGCGGGCACGCCTATGTTCTGGAGGTGCCGATCTCGGCGGCCGCCGCGGACCAGGAGCGTGCGAAGGGCGGTGCGCCGACGCCGTCGGAGCGTGGCGACGGTACGCAGGGCCAGGGCACGGCCGGGTCCACCGGCACGGGCCCGGACACCGCGGCGGGCAACGGGGCCGGCCAGACGACGACCGGACGCCGCGCGCGGCACGGGGCGGCGTCCGACACCGCGGGAGGCGACACCAGCGGCGTCGCGGGCGGTACGAGCGGCGGCGCCGCCGGGCCGGACGGCACACAAGGCGGCACGCGGGGCGGCGGTGCCCAAGGGGCCGAGCCGCGCACACCCGATCCGCGCACACCCGATCCGCACACAGTCGACCCCCGTACGGCAGCCGCCCAGCAGGGCGGCGTGGCCGCCGAACTGCCCGCGGCCGTCGGCGAGGACCCGCCCGTACAGCAGCAGAGCCCGGGCGCGCAGAACGAACCACGGCCGACCGGGCGCCGCCGGGCCCGGCCCCACCCCGACGAGGATCCGTCGGCGGCCACGAACACCGACACCGAGGGCGGCACGACCGGCGCCCATCGTCACGCCCGCCCCGGCGATGCACCGGAAGCGGCCGGTCCGCAGCCGGCCGGCACGCCTGCCATGGGCGTTGTACCGCCGCAGGGCATGGCCGCCCAGCAGCAGCCCCCGGGCGGGCGGCGCGCCCGGCGCGGCGCCCCGGCGCAGGAGCAGGGCGGTCCCCAGGGCAACGGTGCCAACCCGCAGGGCGGAGGCGGCCGGTCCGCCCTCGCCCTGCCCCCGGCGGCGGCCGATGTCGCCCGGCCGGGGCCGCAGCCGGCCGCCGTGCCGGGGCCCCGGCCGGGCGAGTCGGCCATGCCCGCGCTGCCCGCCGCCCGGATGCCGGAGCAGCAGGCCACCTGGGGGCAGCCCTCGCCGGACACCAACGGCTGCCAGCCGGACCAGGGCGCACAGCCCGCCGGACGCCGCCGGGCGCGGCGCGCGCTGGCCGAGGCGCCGAACCGGCCGATGCCCGACCAGGCCCAGCCCCAGGCTCAGTCGCAACCACAACCCCAACCGCAACCCCAGTCCCAGCGGCAGCCGCAGTCGGCGGGGGAGCCCGGCGCGGGCCGGTCCCCCTTCGCGCTGCCGCCCGCCGCGGCCGACCGGCCGCCGCAGCCCGGCGCGCTGCCGCCCGAGCTCGGCCCGGCCGGGCTCGTCCCCGCGCAGCACGGCGCCCGCGACCCGCGGAGCGCCACCCCCCAGCCGCAGCAGGGCGCGGGCGCCGGTCTGGCCGTACGAGGCGAACCCGTACCGCCCAACGGCGCCGCACGGCCCGGAGGCTGGCCGGCCGAACCCGGCCAGAGCCAGGGCCAGGGCCAAGGCCAGGGCCAGGGCCAGCCGCAGGGCCAGGGCCCCGGCGTGGCCGCCGGTCCGGGCGGGTCCCCCATGCCCGCGCTGCCCGCCGCCCGCACCCCCGAGGAGCAGCAGCCCACCGGACGCCGCCGGGCCCGGCGGCCGCTCTCCGAGGAGCAGCCGGAGGCCGCGACCGGCCAGGGCGCGCCGCCCGCGACGGCAAGTGGGCAACCGCCGGGTCAGCCGCCGGGCCAGTGGCCGGGTGCGCCCGCCCAGTCCCGTCCACAGCCGCTGCCCGCCGAGGCCCCGCCGAGCGCGGACACCACTCAGGGGCGCGCGATCAGCGTGCGGACGCTGGGTCAGGGCGTGCCGTTCGCCCAGCAGGTCAGCGACCGCCAGCAGGGACAGGGCCGGCCGGGTCAGCTCCCGCCGGGACAGCAGCCGGCGGGCCGGCCCCAGCAGGGCCAGCCGCAGACGCCCTCCGGCGGCACCAACACCACCGGTTCCGGCCGACGGCGCAAGCTGGCCGCCCGCTCCGACAGGGCGGACCAGGGCACCTCGGCCGAGCTGGAGCCGGCCGGCGGCCGGACGCCTCCGCACGTCGGCGCACACGTCGGTGGGCAAGCCGGAGCGCAACCCGGCGCGCAGTCGCGTCCCCAGGCCGGACCGGGGCCGCAGCCGCAGCGGCCGGCGGCCTCGCCGCAGAGCTCGGGCCGCGCCTTCGCGATCGGCGCGCCGGACGAGGGCGCCGAGGGCCCGGAGCCGCTGGACGGTCCCAACGGGGCCATCGAGATCGTGGACGACCGCACTCCGCCGCCGGACGACGAACTGCCGCCGGAGCCGCTGGACAACCCGCGCCGCCTCCTCGTATGGCCCGCGCCGGACATGTCGACGCAGCAGGCGCTGAGCGACCGCGGCTACCGCCCGGTGATCGTGAACTCCCGTGAGGAGGTGGACGCGCAGATCGCCGCGTATCCGGCGGCGCTCTTCGTCGACCCGCTGACCGGCCCGATCACCCGGACCGCGCTGCAGTCACTGCGTATGGCCGCGGTCGCCGCCGAGGTGCCGGTGCTGGTGACGGCGGGGCTCGGCCAGGCGACGCGGGAGGCGGCGTACGGCGCCGACCCGGCCGTACTCCTGAAGGCGCTCGCCCCTCGCGACAGCGAGCAGCATCCGCCGCGCGTCCTGCTGATCGAGGAGCACGAGCCGATCGCGGCGGCGCTGACGGCGACGCTGG
Source organism: Streptomyces sp. NPDC005393 (assembly GCF_040606675.1). Lineage (NCBI taxonomy): Bacteria > Bacillati > Actinomycetota > Actinomycetes > Kitasatosporales > Streptomycetaceae > Streptomyces > Streptomyces sp. NPDC005393. The sequence continues at coordinate 82,319 of NZ_JBEXFG010000008.1, forward strand.
AGCGGCGCGGCATGCAGGTGGCCTGCGGTGCGACGGACGCGGACGCGGTGGCGTTCGCGGCGCAGATGCGGCCGAATCTGGTGGTGATGGACCTGATGCAGGTACGCCGCCGCCGGACCGGGATCGTCGACTGGCTGCGCGGCAACGGGCTGCTCAACCGGACCCCGCTGGTCGTCTACACCTCCGCCGATATCGATCCGGCGCAGCTGTCGCGGCTGAGCTCGGGCGAGACGGTGCTGTTCCTCGCGGAGCGCTCGACGAGCGCGGAGGTGCAGGCGCGGATCGTGGATCTGCTGGCGAAGATCGGCACCAACTGACGCCGTCCGCGCGCCCCCAGAGCCGTTGCCGATGCGCTCCAGACCGTTCCCCAGCCACGGCAGGACAAGCCGGTGAAGGCGGCGCAGTCCAAGCAGCCCGCGAAGAAGGCGGCCGCGAAGAAGACCACGGCGGGCAAGACCACCGCGTAGAAGGCGGCCGCGAAGAAAACCACCACGAAGAAGGCGACGGCCGAGAAGGCTCCGGCGGAGACCGCCACCACCGCGGAGGTCCCGGCGGAGACGCCCGCGCCCAAGGAGAAGGCGGGCCCGCCGCTGCACGAGCTCATCCTGGCCATCCTCCTCAAGCCCCCCGGCGAGCCGCGCGTGGCCCGTGAGGTCACCGACCAGCTCGCGCAGGACCATCCCGACCGGGCGACGTCGGTTCAGACCGTGCGCAACAACCTGGAGACCCTCGTCAAGAAGAACGCCGTCGAGAAGTCACACCAGCAGGGGTCGGCGATGTACACCGCGTTCGCCGACACGGCCGCCACGGCCGCTGCGGACGATGCTGCCGGTGGCGTTGCCGAGGAGGCTCCCGAGACGGCGGCCGAGAAGGTTCCGGCGGAGGTCTAGCGTCCGCTGCGGCCCGCCCGGGCGCCCGCGGCGGCCCGGTGGGCCGAGCGCCGCAGGTGCCCGGGCAGCAACACGGTGCCGACGAGGAGTTGGAAGGCCGCCAGCGCGTAGCCGAACGGATACTCCTCCCCCAGGCCCCAGCTCAGGGTGCCCGCGAGGCCCCCGGCTCCCAGCCAGGCGATGGCCGCGCACGGCAGTGCGGCCCGCGTCCTTGCCACCCCGTAGGCGGCCACGGCTCCCAGACCCAGACCGGCGGCCACGACACTCAGCTCGGCGCGGGCGCCCAGAAAAGCCGCGGCGAGTACGCAGGCAACCGCGTCCATTTGTGGACATCGCGATGCCAGGGCGATATCGGCGGAGTAAATTGGAATCTCCGTCCGTCACTTCACGAACTCTGAGCGGTTCCGGTCACTCGCGCCCGAAAGCCCTTGGCCGGCGTTCCGGTTCGGGCTAGCAGGTGGGGCGAGGGGAGATCGTGAAGGAGGTCACCCTGTCGTTCAGATTCGGGGCGATGGCCGCGGCCGACCCCCCGGCCGGCACCGCAGTCATGCAGCCCCGGTAGTTCGAGTCGCTGTACAAAGTGATCCAGGACGTGGTGCGATTCCAGTACGACGTCGTCCTATCGTTCATGAAATCACCGATGTTGGGCACACTGCTCGGCGCTGCGTAGAACCGGCCGGTGTAGCTGCTGTTCTGCCAGACACAGAAGTATCCAACCTGACACTGCTCGGGTGATGCCGCGGCCGATGGAGCGTTGACGATTCCCATGCCCGCAGCAGCGGCGAACCCTGCTGCGGCCGTGGCGAGGCGGACATTTCTTGTGTGCCTGCGTAACATCCTTGGTTTTCCCCTCGTTCGGCTGATTCCCCACGATACCGACTACAGATGTCGGTTAGTGGTGACGGTATTTCAATTTACCGCAGGGATATGAGCGTTGGTAGGGTGCCACATGCCCCGGATACTCTACGTGTGGACCGTCACGGGCCCGGTGGACTTCTCAGTCAGGTGCTACGAGCTGTGTTTATGTGACTACTCGATAGCGGTTGGCTTCGTAGCTCGACGGGCGGGATGTGGCCTACCTCACTATGAAGTCACCGATTGTTGTACCAGTCGAGCCACTGCTGCGGCTTAAAACCGATCGTTGACTCCATTCCTGGAGTAAGCCGCGCGTCCGGCGTTCTGCGAGACAGTTCCGACAGACTATGGGTGGACCTGACGCCCAATCAATCCGCAATTGCGGTAGAACAAGACAACTGTCCGAAATGTGAAGCCCCCGGCGGGCAGCCCGTGCCGCATCCGCGGCGGGAAGACCGCGACGAAGTACCACACCGCCCGCTCCATCCTCGTCCCCGCGGGTCACCGCCGCCGGCGTCCAGGACTTCCGCGGCGGCATCCGGCCTCCTGGATCACCTCGCCACACACCAGCCCAGCATCTCCAAAGCCTTCACTGACGCCGGCTACAAGAACACCGCCGTCGAGCACGCCGCCACCCGCGGCATCGGTCAGCGCTGTCCACGGGGGCATCGCGGGGGCGGGCCTGGTCACGGTCTCTCCGGCGGCAGGCGGGCACCCGAGCCAACCACGTCCCGGGCAACCGGTGCAATGAGATCCCTGGCCCGCCCGGCGGCCCGGCGGCCCGGCGGGACGTCGCTGGTGGTGCGCTGGTGGGGCGCAGCTCACCGCTCCTGCTGACGGCGGATGACCGTCAACGGCGTGCTCCACCGGGCGGTCCGGGCACCCGGGAGACGCGGCCGGACCATCCAGCCGGACGGTCACTGGGTGTCGGGTGTGCTCGTGCGGCGCTGACGGCGGGGCCCGCCGAAGAGCGAGTTCCGTCGGTTCCGCTGGTACGAAGGGGCGCGGGCCAACCGGCCCGCGCCCCCGTTCGCGCCCCACCCGGCCGTTCTTCAGCCGAGGGTGGTCACATCCAGCTCCCCGTCCGCGTACTGCTTGCGGATCACCTTCTTGTCGAACTTCCCCACGCTCGTCTTCGGCACCGCCGCGATCAGCGTCCAGTGCTCCGGCAGCTGCCAGCGCGCGACCCGCTCGGCGAGGAACGCCTGGAGCTCCTTGTAGCCGACCGTGGCGCCCTCCTTCAGCACCACCGTCGCGAGCGGCCGCTCGCCCCACTTCTCGTCCGGCACCGCCACCACCGCCGCCTCCGCGACCTCCGGATGGCCCATCAGCTGGTTCTCCAGCTCGACGGACGAGATCCACTCACCGCCCGACTTGATGACGTCCTTCGCCCGGTCGGTCAGCGTCAGATAGCCGTCGGGCGTGATCGTGCCGACGTCACCGGTCTTCAGCCAGCCATCCTCGGCGAACTTGTCCCCGGGGCGGAACGGCTCGCCGTCCACCCCTCCGTAGAACGCGCCCGCGATCCATGGCCCGCGCACCTCCAGCTCGCCCGGCGTCTTCCCGTCCCAGGGCACGCGCTCACCGCCGGGCGAGGTCAGCCGGGCCTCCACGGAGGCGGGGAAGCGGCCCTGGGATATCCGGTAGGGCCATGCCTCCTCCGCCGAGAGACCGCCGGGCGGATGGGCCATGGAGCCGAGCGGCGAGGTCTCCGTCATGCCCCATGCGTGCACGACGCGGATGCCATGGCGCTCCTCGAACGCCTTCATCAGGGCGGGCGGACAGGCCGCGCCGCCGATGTAGACATTGCGCAGGGAGGCCACATCGCGTGGCTTCGCGTCGAGCTCGGCCAGCAGCCCCTGCCAGATGGTGGGAACGGCGGCGGCGATGGTCGGGCGCTCGCTCTCGATCATCGCGGCCAGCGGCTCGGGCTGCAGAAAGCGGTCGGGCATCAGCATCGAGGCACCCACCATAAAGGCGGCGTGCGGAGTCCCCCAGGCATTCGCGTGGAACATGGGCACCACGGGCAGCAGGGTGTCCCGCCCGGACATCGCGAATGACTCGGTGCTGTTGACCTGCATCGAGTGCAGATAGATGGATCGGTGGCTATAGGCCACGCCCTTGGGGTCCCCGGTCGTCCCCGAGGTGTAGCAGAGCGCGGCGGCCTGGCGCTCGTCGATGACCGGCCAGGCGTAGCGCTGCGCGCGGCCCTCGATCAGCTCCTCGTAGTCGTGGACCCGGGCCCGGCATCCCTCCAGGACGGAACGGTCGCCGGGCCCCGCGACCACAATGTGCTCCACGGAGCCGAGACCGGGGAGGAGCGGCGCGAGCATTGGCAGCAGTGAGCCATTCACGATGATCACGCGGTCGGCGGCGTGGTTCACGATCCAGATGAGCTGCTCGGCGGGCAGCCGGAGGTTGAGCGTGTGCAGCACGGCGCCCATGGAGGGCACCGCGAGATACGCCTCCAGATGCTCGCCGTTGTTCCACAGCAGCGTGCCCACGGCCTGTCCCGGCTCGACGCCGAGCTCATCCCGCAGCGCGTTCGCCAGCTGGATCGACCGCACGCCCACCTCGTGGAAGGTACGGCGCTGTGGCTCACCGTCACCGGTCCAGGTGGTCACGCGGGACGTTCCGTGGACAAGCGCACCGTGTACAAGGATGCGGGTCACGGTGAGCGGTACATCCTGCATCGTGCTGAGCACCGGGGCCTCCAGGGTTCCGGTTACGCGTGGGTAGAGATGCCGCTGATTCTGCAGCCGACCGCTCGGTATGTCACTACCCTCCCCGGCAGCGGTCCCACGACCCGCCGCGTACCTGTCAGGTCGCGCGGCTGAGCTCCGGGTCCTCTCGGAGCTTGCCGAGGGCGCGCGAAACCGCGCTCTTGACCGTGCCGACGGACACTCCGAGCACCTCCGCCGTCTGGGCCTCGCTCAGGTCCTCGTAGTACCTGAGGACGACCATGGCCCGCTGACGGTCCGGCAGCCGCAGCACCGCGCGCCACATGGTGTCGCGGAGAACCTGCCGCTCGGCGGGGTCCGGCGTGGGGACCGGATCCGGCTCGGGCAGCTCCTCGAAGGCGAACTCGTCGACCTCGCGCTTACGCCACTGCGAGGTCCGGGTGTTCACCAGCGCACGCCGCACATAGCCGTCCAGCGCGTTGTGGTCCTCGATGCGCTCCCACGCGATGTACGTCTTCGTCAGCGCGGTCTGCAGCAGGTCCTCCGCGTCACAGGCGTTGGAGGTCAGCGAGCGGGCGGTGCGCAGCAGCACCGGTCCCCGCGCCCGTACGTACGTTGTGAACGACGGGAACGCGGCGGCGGATGCGCCTGTGCACACGGTCGTGGTCATGGCTCAACGCTAGGAGCGGGGCCGTCACCGCGGATCGGCCGAAGGTGCCGAAGGCGGATCAACCTCAGGTTGTAGGGGTAGGGCCGGCATCACCTCCTGCGGGGGGAGAGGGCGGGTAGTCCGTCAGGGTTGTACCGGAGGCCGGTGCCCGCGCCGGGGTCCGAGACTGGGTCCGGGCCGGTGCCCGCGCCGGGGTCCGCGACGGCGCCCGCTGTGGTGGCCTGCGCCGGGGTCCGGGCCGGTGGCTCAGCTGATGATCGCGACCGGTGCGTCCACCTTGTTGCGGTCGATCCGCAGCTTCCGGCCGCCGTGCGTCACATCCACATTGCCCACGTACTGATGGATGCGGCGGTGCGGATGCCAGGCGCTCTTGGGCAGGACCGGCTCCCCGTACAGCGTGGCCTTCTTCTTCCAGCGCGCGAACCACATCACGGAGGGGAGGTCATGGAGCCCGGCCTTCCGGGCCTGCTCCACATGGCGCACCCCGGATTCGGCGCTGCTGTAGAAACCGGGGAAGAAGCCGTGGGAGCGCACCTCGCGGTTCCAACCGCGGATGAAGGAGAGAGTGGTGGCGGCGCAGGCCGTGCGCTTGAGGTCGTACGCCTCCATATCGAGGTAGAGCGCGCTGCGCTTCTTCATGGCCAGCGCCTTGGCGCGGTTCACCGCGTCCTTCCCCTCCTTGCGCCCCTGCGAAAAGGGCGCGCTGCCGACGGGGACGTGCTTCTTGTTGGTGTTGCGGACGCAGGGGGACTGGGATCCGACGTAGATGGGCAGCACATGCCACCCCATGGCCTTGACGCCGCGCATCCAGGAGACGCTGAGGTTGGGCTGGCTCGGACAGGCCCGGCCACGGCCGGCGTAATAGACGCCGACGGCGCGGTAGCGGGAGTTCTTCCACGCACTCAGGGTGGTGAGGGACGGTGCGTGGCAGGTGTCGAAGGCCCAGCCCTTGAAGACCTTGGCGCCCAGTGGCCGGGGGTCGGGCAGGATCTCCGCCGAGGAGGCGGGGGCGGCGCCGGCGATCGAGGTGGTCAGCACCGCGATTAGGCCGGCGGTCCAGCCCGTGATCTTCCATCTGCTCTTCCTTCTTCGTTTCATATGAGGAGTCAAAGTGGACACCGGAGGGCCGACGCCGCAGACACGCGCGCGGTTCAGCCGTCTGCGCCGAGCAGAAGCCCGGATGTCGGTACCCCGGTGCCCGCGGTGACCAGGGCCCGCGCGGCGCCCCCGCCGTAGTGGACCCGCGAGAAGAAGGTCAGCTCGCCGATGCCGCACGCCTGGGCCACGGTGATCTCGGGGCTGGTGTCCATGGTGAAGGTGACCAGCCCGTCCACATCGGCCGGGCTGAGCCCCGCGTCGTCCAGGGCCGCCTGGACGGCCTCGACGGCCAGCTTCAGCTCGCTGCGGCCGGAGTCCTTGGAGAACTCGGTGGCGCCGATGGCCATACGGACTGCGAGCAGGAGTATCTGCGGCCGCTGCGGCCTGGCGACCGGATAGGCGGGGTTGGTGTCCCCCATAGCCTCGCACCAGTGCCTGATCATGGCCTCGTTGACCGGGTCCCTGCCCTCGCCGCCGCTCGCGGCCGCCCGCCCCTCGTACGCCCTCAGCAGTCCGTACGGCTCATCGTGCGTCATCGCTTCCCCCGCCGCGGATCGGCTCCGCATCCCCCACAATCTCCTGACACATCCTGTACACCTCGGCGGCGCATTCGGTTCCCGCGAGCGGGGCGCGCGGCTGCCGCCGGCGGCGGGGTGTGGGGGCGGGGTGCATGGGCAGCGGACTCCCCTCGGCTTGACGGCGTCGACGGCGTCGCGTGACCGCACGGAAAAGCTTTCCTGACTACCCGTCAGGTAAATTGACGCTGTCAAGCACGATCGCGCGGCGGCATCGATGTGCCACCGCGCGACCGTACGACCTCACCCGTCCGTTTCGCTCAATGAATCACCGCAGCTCACCCATCTCGTCCCGAACACTGCCCTGCCCTGCGCGGCCCCTCTGGCACCCACCCCCGGGGCCGGCGGTGATCTGCCGCCGTGCGGTCGCGTCACGGGTCCGGAACCGCGCCGCGCTCCGAACGCAAGGGGCGCGGTGTACGCGGGACAAAAGCCGGTCCGACTGTCTGCCATGTCAGGCCCTCCGACGCTCGGGAAGTAATCGCCGAAGCAGAGTTGCCCACCGGGCCGCGGGCGATGCGTCGAGGCCGCCCCAATTACCACGCAAGCATGATGAACCCATTTCAAACGCCCCACGCGCCCCCGCTCCCCCGGCCGCGCCCGTAAGCCACCCCCGACCGCCGGGCGCGGCCGAGGGAGAACCGGTTCCGCACGCTTTCGGCCATCCCCAGCTGCTTCCCCGACCCCCTTCCCATTACCGAACACTTGTCCGAAAATGGGCGACATGGCGACCCTCGCACTCGCCCACGCTCTCGCCGCCGCGGCGCACGGCTTCCGCGTGATCCCACTGTCCCGCGCGAAGCTGCCCGCCGTGCGCTCCCCTCACCACCACGACCCCGACCCCCTGCCGTGCCGCGGCGCATGCGGCCGGATCGGCCATGGCGTCCATGACGCGACCGCGGACCCGGAGGCGGTCCGCGCGCTGTTCGCCGCCGCCCCTTGGGCCACCGGCTACGGCATCGCCTGCGGATGCGCCCCGTACCACCTCATCGGCGTCGACCTCGACCTCAAGAACGGAACGGACGGCGCCGCCGCGCTCGCCCGGCTGGCCCGCGAGCACGCCTTCGCCATCCCCCGCACCGTCACCGTGCTCACCCCCGGCGGAGGCCGGCATCTGTGGCTGTGCGGCCCGCCCCGCCTCTCCGTCCCCAACTCCGCCGGCCGCCTCGCCCCGGGTATCGACATCCGCGGGGTCGGCGGCTACCTGGTCGGCCCCGGCTCGTCCACCACACACGGCGGCTACCGGCTCGCACCCGGCTCCCCCGCCTGGAGCCCCGCCCCCGTCCCGCCCGTACTACTGCGGCTGCTCCGGCCCCCGCGCCCGGCCCCGCCCCGGCCGTACCAGCCCGGCTCGCCGCCATCGGAACAGCACGCCGCCGCGCTCGTACGGTTCGTGCGCGACTCGCGGGAGGGGCAGCGCAACGTCCGGCTGTTCTGGGCCGCCTGCCGCGCGTACGAGACGGGCGCGGGCGCCGAGCTGGCCCCGGCCCTGGTCGAGGCAGCGCTCCATACGGGCCTGCCCGCGCGCGAGGCCCGCGCCACGGTCGCCTCGGCGGCCCGCAGCGCAGCCCGCCGCCTGCGGCCCCCGGGCGCGTGCTCGCCTGGTGAGCGCAGCTGATGGGGGTGAGGCGCGGCGGGGCGCCTGAGGCGGCGCGATCAAGAGGTACACGGACAGCGAGCCGTGCACCACGGGGTGCTGGTGGAGGCGGTCAGGCGGGGGCCCCGCGGTGAGTTCGTCGATCAGGGGGCCTGGACGCGGGAGCGGATCTCGTCGCGGATCGGCCGCACCGCGGCCACTCCCTGTCCGGCCGGGTCGTCGAGCTTCCAGTCGAGGTACGTCTTGCCGGGAAAGACGGGGCAGGCGTCGCCGCAGCCCATCGTGAAGCAGCAGGCGCCGGTCGCGGGTGACGGTGTCCAGGCGGTCGTAGCGGACCTTGGCCAGCACCGGGTACATCATCACGAGCAGACCGAGCGCGATCGGCAGCGAGACCCCGGGGACCGTCACCTTCGCCAGTGCGTTCCCGAGGCCGGGGACGAGCCGCCCCCGGCCGAGTCCGACGCCATCGCCACAAGAATCCACGCCACCAGGAACCGGTCCAGGAACGACAGCCGGGCCACCACCGGCCCGGTCGCGGGCATGTCGGCGGTCACGAGGTGACTCCAGCGGCCTCGGTGTTCTCGTTCCGGGCGGGGAGGGGCCGGCCCGCGGGGCGGGTGAGGATTCCGGCGAGCCGGTCGGTCATCTCCGGCAGCAGCCAGTAGTACACCCACGTCCCGCGGCGTTCGCAGTCGATCAGCCCGGCCTGGCGCAGCAGCTTGAGGTGGTGGGAGATCGTCGGCTGCGACAGATCGAAGGCGGGGGTCAGGTCGCATACGCACACCTCACCCCCGGCCCGGGACGCGATCATCGACAGCAGGCGCAGCCGGATCGGATCTCCCAGGGCCTTGAACACCTTCGCCAGCTCCCCGGCCTGGTCCTGGTCCAGCGGAGCGGCCAGCAATCCCGGGCAGCAGCCGTCGGCACCGCCTTGCCCCAGCACATCAAGCTCTTGTTTCGACATGCTTCTATGTTGACGTTCTTCGATCCAGAGCGCAAGGTTGAATCGACAGACATCGATACAAACGGCCGGGGAGACCCCATGTCCCGTGTTCAGCTCGCCCTCAACGTCGCCGACCTCGAAGGATCCATCGAGTTCTACTCCAAGCTCTTCGGCGTCGAACCCGCCAAGCGCCGCCCCGGCTACGCCAACTTCGCCATCAGCGAGCCGCCGCTCAAGCTCGTTCTGATCGAGGGCGACCCCGGCCAGGACACCCGTCTGGACCACCTCGGCGTCGAGGTCACCTCCACCGGCCAGGTCACCGCTGCCGCCACCCGCCTCAAGGACGCGGGCCTGGCCACCTTCGAGGAGAACGACACCTCCTGCTGCTACGCGCTCCAGGACAAGGTCTGGGTCCACGGCCCCGGCAAGGAGTCCTGGGAGGTCTACACCATCAAGGCGGACGCCGGCCAGATGGGCCAGAGCCCCGCCCTCGACACCGACTCCGGCGTCTGCTGCGCGGACACCCGCCCGGCGCTACGGGGGATGCGCGCGGACGGGGCCCGGTGAAGGGCTGCGGGATTGCCCCTCATCCCGCTCCGGCGGGGTACGGGTCACATCGGAGCACGGGCTTAGATGGGGTTACCTCCGATCCCGCCTGGGACGCGTCATGGGATCCACTTCGGCCACCGGCCTCCTGAGCACATCAGGGAATTCCATCCATAAACACGCGCTCGAATGTTCGCATTGACCGGCCACGGCCGACGTTTGACGACCAACGCCGACGTACCAACCACACAGAAATAAGGACTGAATAGATAGGTCACCGTCCCGTAGTAGGCGATCAACCAAAGCCACCCGCTCCACAGCCACCAGTCGGAATGCTGGCGCTCGGCCGCTTCATACAGCCCTGGTCCCTGCATCACGAGGACACAGGTCGTCGCCGGTTGAGCCTCCGGCGGGGGCGCTCAGGCTCCGAGATGGACGGGGCGCCGTTCGCGAGTGCCGGCCGAGTAGTGGCGTGCGCGGGGAGCTTCCATCCCGTCCGCCATCGACCCAGGCGAAGCCGAGCAGACGCGGCCCCTGGCGTCCAGGTCGTTCGTACAGTGGCGCGCTCCACCTGGACGCCAGGAACCACGCCCGCTCCACGGTGTGTGGGCCGACGGCAGACGGGATGGAAGCTGGGGTAGGTGGTGGGTCGGGGTGGGCCGCGCCTGTGACACGGAGCCGCACGCGGCGCTTCGGCATATGGCCAGGCAGGGAAGCTCTCGACTCATCAGAACCATGCCTGGCCTCTACTCACTAGAGTCAGGGGCCTTGGCGAATCAGGGGGAGCATCGTGACCTTAGCTGTGGGCATCTTCGATCTGTTCACCTATGGGATACCCGGAGCACTGCATCTGTCCTTGATCATTTACGTGCTCGCCCGCTTGAACATGATCGATCTCACAAGTCTGGCCTCGGCACCGTCAGTGCTACAGGTGGTCGGAGTCGCTGTTGCCAGTTACCTGTTGGGGCATCTCGCCTATCCTCTGAGTGCCCTCCTGGACAAGGTGGCACCGCGTTGGAACTGGAGTATCGAGAACGCTCGTCTTGAATTCGTGGTCAGAGTGCCCGAGGCCCGGGACCGACCCTTCGTGCGCACTGATGCGTCTCTGCTGTTGGCTGCGGTGGAACTCCACAACAAGGAGGCAGCGGGTGAGATCACTCGGCTGCAAGGCCTCGCGTTGATGCTGCGGAACTCGGCCCTCGCCCTGGTGTTCGCGCTCGTCGTCTCGGTGATCGAGCTCGTCGTGGGACCCGATCGTGTACTGGCAGGAGGCTGTGCGGCACTGCTACTCGTAAACCTGACTGCCGCAATCAGACAAGGGCGCCGTGTGCGGCACTGGGACCGCCTGAAGACGTTGGAGATCTGCTTCTGGATCCCAGACATCGACGACAGATTCGGCTCCCAACCACCGGTGATCACAGGCTCGCACCCGCGCCCCTGACATGTGAGGGAGTGCTCCAACCTCAGGGGAAGTTGCTCCGCTCACCGGGAGCCCGTGCCCCAGCCGTGCCCGATCGAGCGGGGAACCCCGGGGAACAACGGGCACCCACGGACAGCGTGGAAGACAACGGCCCCCGACCGTCTTACCTGGTCAGGGGCCGTAACACTGCGGAGGCTGTGGGATTTGAACCCACGGTGACATCGCTGCCACGACGGTTTTCAAGACCGTTCCCTTAGGCCGCTCGGGCAAGCCTCCCCGCGCCACCCTCGGCGGCGCGGGGATCAGCCTAGCGCGTCAACTGTCACCCTTGCGCTGCCCCAGGGTGAGGTCGACCTTCGACTGTTTGCCGTCACGCTTATAGGTGAGGGCGACCTTGTCGCCCGGCTTGTGGGTCCAGATCTCGCTGATGAGGGTCGGGCCGCTGTCGATCACCGTGTCGTCGAGCTTGGTGATCACATCACCGGACTTGAGGCCCGCCTTGGCGGCGGGGCCGCCGGGGACGACCGCGGGGCTGCCGCCGGCGCCGTTGGAGGCGATGGTGGCGCCCGCGCCGGTGTCCTTCATGTTGACTGTGGCCTCGATCACCGGGTAGACCGGCCGGCCGGTCTTGATCAGCTGCTCGGCGACGTTCCTCGCCTGGTTGATCGGGATGGCGAAGCCGAGGCCGATGCTGCCGGACTGCTGGGACTCGCCGAGGCCGCTGCCGTTTCCGGCCGACTGGATGGCGGAGTTGATGCCGATGACGCCGCCGTCCGCGTTCAGCAGCGGGCCACCGGAGTTGCCCGGGTTGATTGAGGCGTCGGTCTGCAGGGCGCTCATGTACGAGGCGTTGCCACCGCCGCCGTCGCTGGAGGCGACCGGGCGGTTCTTGGCGCTCACGATGCCGGTGGTGACGGTGCCGGACAGGCCGAAGGGGGCGCCGATGGCGACCGTGGCGTCGCCGACCGCGACCCTGTCGGAGTTGCCGAGCGGGAGCGGGCTGAGCTTGGCGCCCGCGGCGTTCTTCAGCTTGATCACGGCGACGTCGTAGCCCTGGGCACGGCCGACGACCTCGGCGGTGTACCGCTTGCCGTTGGAGAAGGTGGCGGTGAGTTTGCCGTTCTCGGCGGCGGAGGCGACGACGTGGTTGTTGGTGAGGATGTGGCCCTGCTTGTCGTAGACGAAGCCGGTGCCGGTGCCGCCCTGGCCGTTGCTGCCCTGGGCATCGATGGTGACGACGCTGGGCAGCGTCTTGCCCGCGATGTTCGATACGGAGCCGGGCGCGCGGCTCTCCGTCTTCGGGTTGCCGTAGGCGGAGACGGTGGTGGTGTCGCCCGGGTTGTCCTCGCGGTCGGCGGCCCAGAAGCCGACGCCGCCGCCGATGGCGCCCGCGACGAGCACGGCGGCCAGCACGGCGGCGACGAGCCCGCGGGGCTTGCGCTCGGGCGCCCCGGGCGGCGGCACGGGAGCGGTCCCCCACGGTCCGCCCGGTCCGCCGCCCGAGCCGTCCTGCGGCTGTCCGCCGCCGGCGGACCACCACGCCCCGGACTGCCCGGCGGGCGCGCCGGAGGCGGGGTCCTGCGCGCCGGACCCGTCGCCCGCGCCGGCCGACGCCGAGGCGGCCGGTGCGGCGGCCGGTGACGCGGGCGGGGGCGCCGACGGGGCCGGGGGCGCGGACGAGGGCGCGGGGCCTGTGGCCCCCGCCGATCCGTCCGGGGCCGCGCCTATCGGCGCGCCGGGGGCATCCGATGCGCCCGGCTTCGCGCCCGCGGTGGGCTCGAAGTCCGGCGCGGGCGGCACCGATGGGTTCGGGTGCGGCGCCGGAGGGGCCGGATGCGGCCCGGCCGCAGGCGGAACGGCAGCGCCCTCGTTCTCGGTGCTCACAGCTGTCTCCTCAGGTGCACGACAGTTTTTCCATGACGGCCCACGCGTACGTATTACCGTCGTCAGCTTTTCCCACGGCGCGTCAGACGGCCGTAAGGAGCGGCGGCCCCGTGGACTACCACCCTTTATCCCGGACAATTCGCCCTACCGCCATTCCGCGTAACGATCGGCGGGGCCGCGTCCACCGGCTCATGCCGGGCGGTGGCACCATAACGCGGTGACCTATGCGCGCCCTGCCCGGGACATCCGCCCCGGTCCGCACACCGTCTCCGTCGTCGCCCACCGCGGGGCCTCCGAGGACGCTCCGGAGCACACCCTGGCCGCGTACCGCAAGGCGATCGAGGACGGCGCCGACGCCCTGGAATGTGATGTCCGGCTCACCGCCGACGGCCATCTCGTCTGCGTCCACGACCGCCGCGTCAACCGCACCTCCAACGGCCGGGGTGCGGTCTCCGCGCTCGAGCTGTCCGATCTCGCCGCCCTCGACTTCGGCTCCTGGAAGGGCCAGGCCGCCGACGAGGAGGAGCCGGACCGCAACAGCCGGGACAGCACGTCCGTCCTCACTCTCGAACGGCTTCTGGGCCTCGTCGCGGACGCCGGGCGCCGCGTCGAACTGGCGATCGAAACCAAGCACCCCACCCGGTGGGCAGGTCAGGTGGAGGACCGGCTGCTCACGCTGTTGCGCCGCTACGGGCTCGACACGCCGGCGCCCGGCGAGCCGTCGCCCGTACGCGTGATGAGCTTCTCGGCGCGTTCGCTGCACCGCATCCGGCTCGGGGCGCCCGCCATCCCCACCGTCTATCTGATGCAGTTCATGCTGCCGCGCCACCGGGAGGGGCAGCTGCCGACGGGCGTACGGATCGCGGGCCCGAGCATCCGGATCGTACGGAACCACCCCGAGTACGTGGCGCGGCTGCACCGCGAGGGGCACCGAGTGCACGTGTGGACCGTTGACGAACCGGGGGACGTCGAGCTGTGCGTACGGCTCGGGGTCGACGCACTGATCACCAATCGCCCCAAACAGGTGCTGTCGCAACTAGGACGCACATAGTGGGCATTACAAGGCGTGCACCGGCGCGTTCGGTACGTATTCGATCGTGACGAGTGCGTCACACGATGCCACTTGGCCGGTTTCCGTTCCAGCCCGTTGGGGCATCCATCCCGTGGCGTGGGGCTAAGGAGGTCTCGGGGGTGGCGTTGGTGGTGGCACGGCAGGTGCCGACGTCGTCGACCATGGCCGTACCCCATGGTCCTGCGGGCGTCCGCGCGGCACGACATTGGATGCGCGGCGATTTGGGCAGGGCTGGGGTATCGGATTCGGTCATAGACGACGCTGTATTGATCCTTTCAGAACTACTGAGCAACGCATGGCGACATGGCCGCCCATGGCGCTCCGACCACGGTGGCGGCACGGTCCGCGCGGCCTGGCGCGTCGATGAGAACGACCGGCTGACGGTTGAAGTCACGGATGGCGGTGGCCCCACAAGGCCTCTTCCGGCCAATCCTTCGGTCACCGCCCGCGGCGGTCGCGGATTGAACATCATCATGTCCCTGGCCGAGGAGTGGGGCGTACGGGACGGTACCGGTGAGGTCACCGTATGGGCCCTTCTTCCGGTCGATGACGGTTTCTCCCGGCGTGTCACGATTTCCTCTGATCTCGGACCCGAGCTCGGCTCCGACCTCGGACCCGAGCTGGGACCCGAGCTTGGCGCGGAATTGCCCGCGGAGCTGCGTCCGAACCTCGACACGAACATCGATCCCGATTTCGACCGCGAGCTGGACTTCGCCGATCTGGACGAGCTCGCGTAGCCGACGCGGCCCACGTAGCCGACGAGGTTCGGCCAAAGGGCTAGGCTCGCG
The DNA here is from genome assembly GCF_040606675.1 of Streptomyces sp. NPDC005393. Classification (NCBI taxonomy): domain Bacteria; kingdom Bacillati; phylum Actinomycetota; class Actinomycetes; order Kitasatosporales; family Streptomycetaceae; genus Streptomyces; species Streptomyces sp. NPDC005393. The sequence continues at coordinate 97,338 of NZ_JBEXFG010000008.1, forward strand.
CCCGTAACCAGCGTACGAGCCGTACGAGCACCGCCGCGGCCGTACGCGCACCGTCACGGGCGTACGAGCAAGCCCTGAGCCGCACGATCGGGAGACAGCCTCACCATGGCCAAGAAGCGCCGCCCCCAGACCAAGGCCGCAGGTCCACAGGTCGCCACCGGCGACATCCCTGTGGTGGGTGCGCGCGAGCCCTGCCCCTGCGGTTCGGGCCGTCGCTACAAAGCCTGTCACGGCCGAGAAGCCGCGCACGCCGTCACCGAGCTGGTGCAGCGCCCCTTCGAAGGGCTCCCCGGCGAATGCGACTGGGTGGCGCTGCGCGAGCTGGTGCCCGCCGCGACCGTCGAGCTGACCCTCGCCGAGGGGCTGCCCGAGGGGGTTCCCTCGGTCACCCTGGCGACCGTACTGCCCATGGCGTGGCCCGCGCTGCGCCGCGACAACGGCGCGGTGCTGATCGGTCTGCAGAACGACACGGCCTCCGGCGACCTCAGCCGCGACCTGGCCGACACCCTGCGCCGTGCGCTGACCGCCGAGCCGGGCACCCCGGTGGCCGCCCAGCGGGCCCCCGGCGACGGTCCGCGGCTGCAGGATCTGCTCGACCCGAAGGGCGCTTTCACGCCGACCCTGCACGAGGGGTTCGAGTTCTGGCTCGAGGACGCCGCGAGTGCGACCGGGGAGGTCGCCGCGTCCCTGGAACGGGCCAACGCGGCCGCGATCCCGACCGCCCGGCTCTCGGGTGTGGACGCCGCCTACTGGTGCGAGACGCCGGAGAAGAACCACCTGCGCTGGGTGATGTCCCACCCGGAGGAGAAGCTGCTCGACGCGCTTGCCCGGCTGCATGCGGCGGGTGCCTCCTCACTCGGCGAAAACACCCGGCTGGTGGGCTCCTTCCGGGCCCACGGGCTCACGGTGCCCGTGTGGGACCTGCCCCGCGGGATGGGCGCGGAGGACACCGAGAAGCCGGCCGCGGCCCTCGCCGAGCGGCTCGCCGAGGCGCTCGCCTCCGACGCCCCGCTGACGGCCGAGCAGCGGCGCGCCCGCAGTGGTCTCACCAACCGTCAGGTGACGCTCAGCTGACCTCGACGACGGGGTCGGCGGAGGCCGCCGGCGGGCGTGACGCTGCTCACAACCCACTGTTACGGCCAGCAAGTACGCGTCCGGAAATCCGCGATCGAATTTGCTTACCGCCGATCTCTTGTTACGGTTCTAAAAGCCCGGTCGCTGGTGCATCCCCCGTCGCCAGCGACCGGGTGCTTCCATGTCCGGGGCCGGGCACCCCACGAGGGGCCGGCAGCGGCCGGACGAGGGGCGGACGGCGCTGAGCGGACCGGTCCCGTGAGGACCAACCGGCGTCGGCGCCACAGGAGTTGGACCCCGCGCCATCGAGCGCCCGGGAACCCACGGCATCAGGCGGAGACGACAGCGACGCGGCGGAGCCGTGAGCCCCGCCGCGTCCGTATGTTCGTATCGCGATGCGCGTCGGTGAAGGCCCGCCGTCAGTAGGCGAGCCGGCTGCCCCCGTCGGGCGCGCTGCTGCTGGCCTCGACCAGAGCGTCCACCACCGTGGCCACCTGGGGCAGCCACGGCCGTCCGCCGCGGCGCAGCGGCGCGCGCTCCCAGCGCACCCGCCCGAGACCCGTCTGCGACGGCGGAAGCACCAGATAGCCGCCCTCGCCGTGGAACCGCAGCGAGCTGGGCACCCAGTCCTGGCGGTGCAGCAGCTCGCCCAGCTCTTCGAGGGAGTACGGGGCCACCAGCAGCGACCAGCGGGTGGGGGTGGCGACCACCGGGCCGAGCCGCACCCCCGACCGGTCGAAGGCGGCCAGCGCCCGCGCCGCGGCGACCGCGGGCAGGCTCACGGCGCAGGGGGCGGGGCCGCCGGTGGCGAGGAGGAGGGGCGCCGTGGGGCGGTTCGTCCACCACCAGCGCACCATGTGCGGGTCGGTGGTGGCGGCGAGGAGAACGGGGTCGAAGGGGTGACCGCCGGGCACCGCGCAGTCCGGGTCGGGGCAGCCGCACACCCGTGTCCGTCCGCCACCGGGCTGGAGGCCAACGCCCGGGAGTACGGGCCACTGCCACTCGGTGGCGCAGGTGAGCGCCGCGCGGAGCAGCGGCGACCGCGCGCCACGCCGCAGCGAGAACTTGCGTCGCCTTCCGAGGATCTCGCGCATGAGCGCTCGTTCCTTTCCGTTAACGCCGAGGGCTGTATCCGTCGCACTACATGGCACTTCGCAAGGCAATACGTGGCGCTGTCCGGCATCGTTCGGCCTGTCACAGCACGTGGATCACGAGTCACTGCGCGTACAAGGCAGCGCATCACGCCGTAGGCCGAGCGTGGAACGTGGCGAGGGGTGGCGCGCGCATGGCGCTTGCCGTCCTGGGTGGTGCGTATCCCCGCCACTCGGGGATGGGCGCGGCCGTTGTCGTCTATGACGCCTGGACCGCCCGCGGGGTTCCGGGGAGATCCGAACTGCCCCGCCCCTCTCCGATGTGTACCCGCCGCAGTGTTGACGACGCGCTGTCGAATGACGTCAGTCGACCTTAAATTGACAGCCTAACGACTTTTTTTCGGCCAAGTTCAATTCCCCACGGACACCAACAAACCCACCGGGCCAATGCTGGACATCGCCTCTCCGGTGCGTGTACATCTGGAGACAGTAGCGGCACAGTAGCGGCGCAGCACGACAGGGGGTTTGCGATGCTATTGAGCAAGCCGGACGCAGCGGGTGAAGGCAGCGGGCCATGAGCTCGCCCCATCCGCCGAAAGTGGCTGGAATCGATTCTTCCCTCCCGGCGCCCACGCAAACTGCCGACCCCGTTACCCCGCCCCTGACCACGCCGAACGCCGGGGTTCAGGACCACCTCGCCGGCTGGGTGTCGGACCTCACCACCCTTCATGAGCTCACCGAGCGACTGGTCCACACCCATACGCTCGACGACGCGCTGCATGAACTCCTGCGCGCGGGTGCCGCGCTGGTGGGCGCCCAGCGCGGGCTCGTGGCGCTCGAACCGGTCGACGGGCTCGGGCCGGTGACCACCGTCGGCCTCGGCCTCGGCCGCGCCGACCTCGGCCAGATCGAGACCATCCCGCGCGGCTCCGCCTCCGCCGGTCATCTGCTCGACGGGCTGCCCGAGCCGGACGGCGAGCGGCGCGCCGATGTCACCCACCCCGATATCGCGAGCGAGGCCGATCTCGACCCCCGCCACCGCGAGGTGGCCGCCCGGCTCGGCTTCTCCGCGAGCTACGCCGTGTCGCTGGACCCGTTCCCCGCCGGTCCCGGTCCCTTCGCCGTCCCCGGGCTCGTCTCCGTGCCCTCCCCCGCCTCCGACCCGGGAGCGGCCGGGACCGGCTCCCCGGCGGGCGCGAACGGCCGTACTACGGTCCCCGGCGCCGGAAACGGGCCGGTGCACGGCTCCGCGAGCAGCTGCGCGAGCGGCATGGCGAGCGGCGCCGTAAGCGCCACCGCCCCGGCCTCGGACCACCCGGGCACGGTCGCCGCCGCGGGCGCCACCCGCGCCGCCGGGCGGCTCGGCGGGGCCGCCTGGCTCTACGACGAGCCCGCCGAGCCCGCGGAGCGCCAGCGCCACCTCGTGGGCCTCTACTGCCGCTACGCCGCCGCGCATATCGCCCGGCTCATCGAGCTCTCCCGCGCCCGTACGACGGTCGCGACCATTCAGGAGGAGCTGCTGCCCACGCGGCTGCCCCGGGTCCCCGGGGTGCGTCTCGCCGTCCGCCACCACCCCGGCCCGCACGGCGGCGGGGACTGGTACGACGCGCTGCCGCTGCCCGACGGCGCGCTTGGGCTCTCGGTCGGCGGAGTCACAGGTTCCGGGCCGAGTGCCGTCGTCGCGATGGGGCGGCTGCGGGCCTCCCTGCGTGCGTACGCGGTGATGGAGGGCGAGGATCCGGTCGCCGTCCTCTCCGATCTCGAACTGCTGCTGCGGCTCACCGAGCCCGCCCGCTCCGCCACCGCCCTCTTCGCCTACTGCGAGCCGGGGCCGCGCAGGGTGGTGCTGGCCGGGGCCGGGCACTGCCCGCCGCTGATCACCGGCGAGCGGCGCACCGAGTTCGTGGAGACCACCTTGTCCGCGCCGCTGGGCATGCTCTCCTGCTGGGAGGCGCCCAGCGTCGAGGTCGAGCCCGGCTCCGGGGAAACGCTCCTCTTCTACAGCGACGGGCTGCTCCACCGGACGGGGGAGCCGATGGACCGGGCCTTCGCCCGGTTGCACGCGGCCGCGGCGAACGCCCCCAGGGCCGTACGCCGCGATCCGGACGGCTTCGCGGACCATGTGCTCCGTACGGTCCTCCCCGACGGACCGGGCGGACCGGGCGGACCGGGCGGCCAGGACGCGGAGGACGGCACCGAGGACCTCGTCCTGCTCGTCGCCCGCTTCGACTGATGTCCGCGCCCCGCACGAGGCCCGCTCGAACCGTGATCGACGAGTGCCTCACACTCTCCCGGCCGCCGTATCCCCGCACCTACCATGGGAGAGGTCCAGTTCGAGGAGGATGACGTGACCGAGGAGCCCACTCCTGACGCCCTGGAGACCCCGGAGGCGGAGGAGCAGCCCATCAAGCAGCGGAAGAACGGCCTCTACCCGGACGTTTCCGCCGAGCTCGCCGACAACATGCAGTCCGGCTGGGCCGACACCGAGCTGCACGACCTGGAGCCGATCGCACAGGCCGCGCACGCCGCCCGCCGCCGCGCCGCGCTCTCCGCGCGCTTCCCCGGCGAGCGCCTGGTCATTCCCGCGGGCAATCTCCGCACCCGCTCCAACGACACCGAGTACAGGTTCCGCGCCTCGACCGAGTACGCGTACCTGACCGGCGACCAGACCGAGAACGGCGTCCTGGTGCTGGAGCCGGCCCCGGGCGGCGACGGCCATACGGCGACGCTGTACCTCCTGCCGCGCTCCAACCGTGAGAACGGCGAGTTCTGGCTGGACGGCAGCCATGGCGAGCTGTGGGTCGGCCGCCGGCACAGCCTCAGCGAGGCGGAGCGGCTGCTGGGCCTGCCCGCCAGGGACGTGCGCAAGCTGGCCGACGAGCTGAAGGCCGCGACCGGCCCGGTCCGTATCGTGCGCGGCCATGACGCCGCGCTGGAGGCGGCCCTGACCGACAAGGTCACCGGCGAGCGCGACGAGGAGCTGCGGGTCTTCCTGAGCGAGCAGCGCCTGGTCAAGGACGCCTTCGAGATCGGGCAGCTGCAGGCGGCCGTCGACTCGACCGTCCGCGGCTTCGAGGACGTCGTCAAGGTGCTGGACAAGGCGGAGGCCACCTCCGAGCGCTACATCGAGGGAACGTTCTTCCTGCGGGCCCGGGTCGAGGGCAACGATGTCGGCTACGGCTCCATCTGCGCCTCCGGTCCGCATGCCACCACCCTCCACTGGGTGCGCAACGACGGCCCGGTCCGCTCCGGCGATCTGCTGCTGCTGGACGCGGGCGTGGAGACCACCACCCTCTACACCGCCGACGTCACCCGCACGCTGCCGGTGAACGGCACCTTCAGCCCCATCCAGCGCACGATCTACGAGGCGGTGTACGAGGCGCAGGAGGCGGGCATCGCGGCGGTCAAGCCGGGTGCGAAGTACCGCGACTTCCACGACGCCGCCCAGCGCGTCCTCGCCACCAAGCTCGTCGAATGGGGTCTGGTCGAGGGCCCGGTCGAGCGCGTCCTGGAGCTCGGCCTCCAGCGCCGCTGGACGCTGCACGGCACCGGCCACATGCTCGGCCTGGATGTGCACGACTGCGCCGTGGCCCGGACCGAGACCTATGTGGAGGGCACTCTGGAGCCCGGCATGTGCCTCACCGTCGAGCCCGGCCTCTACTTCCAGGCCGACGATCTGACCGTGCCCGAGGAGTACCGGGGCATCGGCGTCCGGATCGAGGACGACATCCTGGTGACGGAGGACGGCAACCGCAATCTGTCGGCGGGGCTGCCGCGGACCGCCGACGACGTCGAGGCGTGGATGGCCCGGCTCACCGCGTGACGCGGCGGCTCACCGCCTGAGGCGGCTTCAAGGGGAGCGGCGGCGCGCCGCTCCCCTTCGCGCTGTCACCGCTGCCCCGGCACCTTGCGGGTGGTCACGGCGATCCGGTTCCAGGAGTTGATCGTGAAGATGAGGGCGAGCCGGGCCAGCTCCTGGTCCTCGAAGTGGCGGGCGGCCCGCTCGTACACCTCGTCGGGGACACCGCCCGGCAGCAGGGTGACGGCCTCGGTGAGCGCGAGGGCGGCCTGCTCCTTCTCGGTGTAGAACCCCGCCTCGCCGGCCTCCCCCCAGACGCCCACCAGAGCGATCCGCTCCTTGCTCTCGCCCGCCTTATGGGCGTCGGTGGTGTGCATATGGAGGCAGTACGCGCAGTTGTTGAGCTGGACGAGCGGATCTGCACCAGCTCGACGAGGGCCGGGTCCAGCCCCTCGCGCGCGGCCGCGTCCGGGCCGATCACGGCCTTGAACGCCTTGGGGGCGGCCTTCGCGAAGTCGACTCGTCCGGTCTGCCGCTGTGTCGCTGTCGTTGTCGTCATGGCCACGAATCCAGGCCCCGATGCGACCGGCTGTATGGTGCATTTCCGTGGCGGAATCATGGGTCAATCCGGCGGAGATCCTCGGCAGTGACCTCCATCTGGAGCTGTCCCGCGCGGGCGGCCGCCGGGCCGCCCTGATGACCGCGCAGGGCAATGCCATCCGCGCCGGACGGCTCGCCCCCGGCACCCGGCTGCCGCCCTACCGCTCGCTGGCCGCCGACCTCGGCATCGCCCGTAATACGGTCGCCGACGCGTACGCGGAGCTCGTCGCCGAGGGCTGGCTCACCGCCCGCTACGACGCCTTGAGCAGGGCGCCCTCGCGCCATTTGAGGATCTTGTCGAAACTCACCACCACCCCGCCGCGACCCGGCCGGTCGCGGTAGCGGACATGGTCGGTGAGGGCCTCGATGAGAAAAAGCCCCCGCCCGTGCTCCGCCTGGGCGGGAGCCGGACCGTGCGGGTGCTGCTGCCTCGGCGCGCCCGGCGGGCGCCGCTCGCCACGTGTGCGGGATTCGCGGCGGACGGTACTGCTGCGGTGGGCGAAGCCGGGGCCCGAGTCGGTGACCTCGATACGGCAGGTGTCGCCGTCGATGAAGGCCGTGACTCTGTAGTCCCCGCCCGTGCCGTCGCCGCCGCCGTGCTCCACCGCGTTCGCACACGCCTCGGAGAGGGCGACCGACAGGTCGTAGGAGATCTCCGGATCGACTCCGGCCGTCTCCATGGTGCCGAGGAGCAGTCGTCGTGCGAGCGCAACGCTCGCCGCCTCGCGGGGCAAATGGAGTGACCACCAGATGCTCATGCTCCAGCCTCCCGGCCGCGGCTCGACATACCGTTACGTATTGCCTGGGTCCATGGTCCGTAAGCGTGCGATTGACGTGACTCCGCTCATTCGGCGGACGCGCGCGATGGGCGCACCGGTGTATGGGGCCTGTCCCGGTGTGCGCCGGTACGCCCTACCCGCCGTAGGGAACGCGTCCATCCAGTGGGATGATGGCGCGGCCATGGCTTCCCCTGTCGCCCGTGCCGGCGCCGATCTGCGAATGCTGCGGGCCGCGGTGTTCACCGCGGTCTGTGTCGTGCTGTCCGCGGCGGGGCATGTGCTGGCCTCCTGCGCGACCGTACCGCTGTGGACGGTGGGCGTGGGGTGCGCGGCCGTGTTCACGGTGGCGCTGCCGCTGGCCGGACGGGAGCGGTCGCTGCCCGGGATCGCGGCCGTCCTGGCAGGTGGCCAGCTCGCGCTGCACACGCTCTTCGGGCTCGGCCAGCAGCAGGCGAGCGCCGCCCTGGACGCCGCCCAGCGGGCCGACGCCGCCCACGGCCGCGTCATCGGGCTGGCCGCGAAGCTGCTGTGCACCACGGGCCCCGGCCGGCCCGACGCCGCGACGGCGCACCGGATCCTCGCCCGCGCGGGGCTGGATCCGTCGGCCGTGGGGTCCATGCACTCCATGCACACCGTGCCGTCACCCGCCGCGCGTGCGCCGGAGCACGCGCCGGGGCTTGTGGGCCTGCTGCCGTCGCTGCCGATGGCCCTGGGCCATCTGCTGGCCGCGCTCACCGTCGGCTGGCTCCTGCGGCGCGGCGAGGTGGCCGTGTGGCGGGCGGTACGGCTGTCGGTGGACGGGGCGCGCGGGGTCACGGAGGCCGCGCTCGTACGGGCGCTGCGCACCGCCATGGGGCTCGTACGGACGCTGTCGGCCGGTCTGGCCGCGGCGACCTCGGGCGGGCCGTGCCGTCCGCGCACGGCCGAGCGGGACGAGGGCGGAACGACGGCCCTCGCGCTTCAGCACAGCGTGATCAGGCGGGGTCCGCCGCGCTACGACCTCGCGGCCTGACCGGACGCGACGCTCCTCCAGCGGGACCGGAGGGCGGCCGCGACGTCGCCGCACGCGCGCCCACCCCTCTGATCATCCCGTACTCGCATACCCGGAGTGTTCACATGAACGCCATGCGTCTTCGTCGTCTCCCGGTCCTCGCAGGTCTCACCGCGGGCGGCCTGGTGCTGCTCGCCGCCGGACCCGCCTTCGCGCACGTCAGCGTGCAGCCCGGCCAGGCCGAGAAGGGTGGCTACAGCACCATCAACTTCAAGGTGCCCAACGAGCGCGACAAGGCTTCGACCGTCAAGCTCGAGGTCACCGTCCCGACCGACCATCCGCTCGCCTCGGTGATGCCACAGCCGGTGCCGGGCTGGGACGTCAAGGTCACCAAGACCAAGCTCGCCAAGCCCATCGAGATGGACGGCGAGAAGATCAACGAGGCGGTCAGCAAGGTCACCTGGACGGGCGGCAAGATCGAGCCGGGCACCTTCCAGCAGTTCCCGCTGTCGGTCGGCCAGCTGCCCGAGAACGCGGACCAGCTCGTCTTCAAGGCGCTCCAGACGTACGACAACAAGGAGGTCGTGCGCTGGATCGAGGAGCCCAAGGAGGGCGCGGCCGAGCCCGAGAACCCGGCGCCCGTGCTCAAGCTCGTCGCCCCGGCCGCGGGCTCGGACGGACACGGCGCGCCCGCGGCCGACGACAAGGGCAAGAACGCCAAGAACGCCACGTCCGGCAACTCCGAGACGGCCGCCGGGGCGGACGACGACGGCGACAGCAGCGACACCACCGCCCGGGTGCTGGGCATCGCGGGCATCGTCATCGGCGCCGCCGGTGTCGCCTTCGGCGTGGTCGCGAGCCGCCGCCGCTCCGCGTGACCGCGTGACCGTACGCGTGCCCTTCGGGGCGCCCGTCCGGTTGCCTTCGGGATGACCCCGGGTCCTTGACCCGGCCGTGTGATCCGCCGGGGCGGCGGGGGCCATGCGCCCGCCGCCCCCACGCACCACCGATTCACACCTCTCTTTGGAGAACAGCTCCATGCGCACCAAAATCCTGGCCGCCGCGCTCGTCGCCACCGCCGCGCTCACCCTCGGCGCCTGCGGCGGCTCCGACGGCGGCGGCGACAAGGCCGACAAGGCCGCCGCCGAGGTCAAGGGCGGCCAGAAGTCGGGGCAGGCGATCGTCCTCGACAAGGGCACGGCCAAGGCCAAGCCGGACCTCGTCCTCACCGACACCGAGGGCAAGAAGTACGACCTGCTCAAGGAGACCAAGGACCGGCCCACCCTGCTCTTCTTCGGGTACACCCACTGCCCGGACGTCTGCCCGCTGACCATGAGCAACCTGGGCATCGCCGAGAAGAAGCTCTCCAAGGCCGAACGGGACAGGCTGCGGGTCGTCTTCGTCACCACCGACCCCGCCCGCGACACCCCGGGGCGGATCCGGTCCTGGCTGAACGCCCAGGGCGGCACGGACTTCGTCGGCCTCACCGGTGACTTCGACACCGTCCAGGCCGCCGCGCGGCCGCTGGGCATCTACGTCGAGAAGCCGAAGAAGGAGAAGGACGGCAGCGTCACCGTCAGCCACGGCGCCGAGGTGGTCGGCTACTCGCCCAAGGACGACAAGGGCCACTGGATCTACACGACCGATGCCACGGCCGACCAGTACGCCAAGGACCTGCCGAAGATCATCAAGGGCGAGAACCCGTGACGGCCGGTCCGATCGTCCGTAAGACGGCCGCCGTGGCGCTCGCCCTCGGCCTGTCCGCCGGGCTCGCCGCCTGCTCGGGCGACGGCGGCGGCAGCCCCAAGCTGTCCGTCAGCGGCGCGTACCTCCCGCAGCCCCCGATGACCGACATGGCGGCGGGCTTCCTGACCGTACGGAACACCGGGGGCGGCGCCGACAGGCTGACGTCCATCACCACCCCGCTCGCCTCCGACGTCACCCTGCACAGCACGACGGGCGGCCGGATGAAGCAGGTGAGCTCGCTGGATGTGCCGTCCGACGGCTTGCTGAAGCTGACCAGCGGTGGAGATCATCTGATGCTGACAAATCTGACCCACAGGCCGAAGGTCGGTGAGAAGGTCAGCTTCACCCTTCACTTCGCCACGTCCGACCCCATCGTGATCAAAGTCCCGGTCGAGCCGACGACATACCGCCCCAAGGACTGACGCCCGATGCCCTCGCTGACCTCACTGTCCTCCGCCAGGACCGCCAGGACCGCCAGGACCGCCAGGCACCCCGCGACCGCACGGCGGCTGTCGGCGATCTGCGGCACCCTGCTGGCCGTCCTCCTGTGCGCGCTCAGCGTGGGCGCGAGCTCCGCCTCCGCGCACGCCGCGCTCACCTCGACCGACCCGGGTGACGGTTCGGTGGTGAAGACCGCGCCCACGGAGGTCACGCTGAACTTCTCGGAGGGCGTACTGCTCTCCAAGGACTCGGTGCGCGTCCTCGACCCCAAGGGCAAGCGCGTGGACACCGGGAAGACCGGCCATGCGGGCGGCAAGGCGTCGACCGCCGCCGTGGGACTGCACTCCGGGCTGCCGGACGGCACGTTCACGGTGGCGTGGAAAGCGGTCTCGGAGGACAGTCACCCGGTGAGCGGCGCGTTCACCTTCTCCATCGGCGCCCCGTCCAAGACCACGGTCAAGGTGTCGTCGGGCGGGGATTCGAACACGGCGGTCGGAACGCTGTACGGGATCGGCCGGTACGCCGCCTACGCCGGGTTCGCGGCGCTGGTCGGGGGCTGTGTGTTCGCCGGGGTCTGCCGGTCCTCGCGCCCGGTGCGCAAGATCGCCGTCGGCGGCTGGGTGACGGTCTTCGCCGCCACCCTGATGCTGTTGCTGCTGCGCGGCCCGTACACCGACGGCGAGGGACTCGGCGGGATCGCCGACCTCGGCAGGCTGGGTGATGTGCTGTCCACCAAGCCGGGCGCGGCACTGTTGTCCCGGCTGGTGCTGCTCGGCGCGGCGGCGGCCTTCCTGGCCGTCCTCTTCGGCTCGTACACCCGCCGCTCCGAGGATCCGGAGACCGACGCGCGGCGCCGTCGGGACCTCGCCTTCGGGCTCGGCTTCGGAGGCACGGTCGTGGCCGTGGGACTCGCCGCGACGTGGGCGATGGCCGAGCACGCCTCGGTCGGCATCCAGCGGCAGCTGGCCATGCCGGTGGACGTGATCCATCTGATCGCGGTCGGGGTGTGGCTGGGCGGACTGGCCTCGCTCGCGGTGACGCTCCGCGCGGGCGAGCCGATCGAGCGGGCGGCGGTGCGCCGCTTCTCGCGGCTGGCCTTCGGCTCGGTCGTCGCCCTGGCCGTCACCGGGCTGTACCAGTCCTGGCGGCAGGTCGGCTCCTGGGGCGCCTTGACCGACACCGAGTACGGGCGATGGCTGCTGGTCAAGGTGGGTCTGGTGGCGGTGCTCGTCGGGATCGCCGCCGTCTCGCGCCGCTGGACCGGCCGCCTTACGGACGGCACGGCGACGGCAAAGAGCGAGGCGGAGGCCGAGTCCGAGGCCAAGGCGGAGGGCAAGGCGGAGGGCAAGGCGGAGGGCAAGGCGGCGGTGAAGGCCGCGCAGCCGGTCCGTACGGGCGCGGCTGCCACGGCCGAGGCCGCATCCGGTGGCGGATCCGACGCCGAAGGCGCTACCGGAGGAGCTACCGAGGGCGGTGCCGAGTCGGGTGCCGGCTCCCCGGCCGAGGACCCCGTACGCACCGCCCAGCTCGCCCGTCAACAGGCCGCCAAGGACAAGACCGCCACCCAGCGGCGGCGCGACGGCGACCCCGAGCGCAGCGGACTGCGCCGCTCGGTGATCGCCGAGACCGTCGTGGCCGTCGTACTGCTCGCGGTGGCCACCGTGCTGAGCGGGACCCAGCCCGGCCGGGCCGAGACCAAGCAGTCCGCCGCGGCGGCCACGAACCCCGGCGTGCTGAACGTCGACCCGGTGAGCGTGGAGATCCCGTACGACACCGGCAGCAAGAGCGGCCGCGGCAACGCCGTGGTCATGATCGACCCGGCCCTGCCCGGGGACAACGCGCTCCACGTCTTCCTCACCGACCGGGCCGACCGCCCCGTGGACGTGGCCGAGCTCAAGGTGTCCCTGACCCTCAAGGAGAAGGCCATCGGCCCGCTCCGGATCCCCCTCGAGCGCCTCTCGACCGGGCACTGGGGCGCCAAGACCGTCCAGCTCCCCATGGCCGGCACCTGGCAGCTCTCCCTGACCGTACGCACCTCCGACATCGACCAGGTGACGGAGACCAGGAACGTGAAAGTCGCTCAATGACGTCAGAGCAGGACCCCTCTTCGTGGATCTCCCGGCGCCGGCTGCTGGGCTCGGCGGGCGCCGCGGGCGCGGCCGGGCTCGTCGCCGGCGGGGCCGCCGGGGCCTACGCCGCCGAGGCGGCACGGGAGCAGCCGAAGCCCCTCACCGCCGTCGGCGCGACCGCCGTGCCCTTCCACGGCAAGCGCCAGGCGGGCATCACCACGCCCCCGCAGGCCCACTGCCATCTCGTCGCCTTCGATCTGGCGCCCGGTGCGGACCGTAAGGCGGCCGCCGCGCTGCTGCGCCGCTGGTCGCGGACGGCCCAGCAGCTGACGGCGGGCGAGGCCCCGCCGGACGACACGGGTATCGCGCTCGACGCGGGCCCCTCGTCCCTCACCGTCACCTTCGGCTTCGGCCGGACCTTCTTCGGCAAGGCGGGGCTGGCGGACCAGCTGCCGGAGGCGCTGGCTCCGCTTCCCGACTTCTCCTCGGACGCGCTCGACGCCAAGCGCAGCAACGGCGATCTGTGGATCCAGATCGGGGCCAATGACGCGCTCGTCGCCTTCCACGCGCTGCGCGCGCTGCAGCGCGAGACCGGTGGCACGGTCCGGCTGCGCTGGCAGATGAACGGCTTCAACCGCACGCCGGGCGCCACCGACCGCCCCATGACGACCCGCAATCTGATGGGCCAGCTCGACGGCACCAACAACCCCAAACCGGCGGACGAGGACTTCGAGCGGCGGATCTTCGTTCCGGACCGGCCCGCCACTGGGCAGCCCGCGTGGATGGCGGGCGGCTCGTACGCCGTAGTACGGCGGATCCGGATGCTGCTGGACTCCTGGGACCACCTCTCCCTGGAGCGCCAGGAGAAGGTGATCGGGCGCCGTAAGTCGGACGGCGCCCCGCTGTCCGGCGGCACGGAGACCACCCCGGTCCGGCTCGACAAGGTGAACAAGGACGGGGCGCTGGCCATCGGCGGCGCCGCGCATGTCAGGGTCGCGGCGCCCGCATCGAACCAGGGCGCGGCGATGCTGCGGCGGCCCTTCTCGTACCACGACGGCTTCCGCGACGACGGGGCGCCGGACGCCGGACTGCTGTTCATCGCCTGGCAGGCGGATCCGATGAAGGGGTTCGTCCCGGTGCAGCGCAAGCTGGACCTGGGCGACGATCTCTCGCGGTTCCTGCGGCACGAGGCGAGCGCGCTGTTCGCGGTGCCCGGCGGCTGTGCTCCGGGAGAGTACGTCGGTCAGGCACTCTTGGAGGGATGACGGCAAGGATGAGTCGCCGCGGCCGCGGGCGTTCGGTCAGTGGTCCGCGTGCCCAGCGGTCGCTGGGTATCGTGGCGGTTCTCGTCTGATCGCAGGGAGCCACCGTGATGTCGGCCAGTCGCTATGCCTACCTCGGCCCCGAGGGCACCTTCACCGAGGCCGCGCTGCGGACCATGCCGGAGGCCGCCACGCGCGAACTGGTCCCCATGGTCTCCGTGCCGGCGGCGCTGGACGCCGTGCGGACCAGCGCGGCGGCGGCCGCCCTGGTGCCCATCGAGAACTCGGTCGAGGGCGGCGTCACCGCGACTCTCGACGAGCTCGCCACCGGCGAGCCGCTGATGATCTACCGCGAGGTGCTGCTCTCGATCAGCTTCGCGCTGCTCGTCCGGCCGGGCACCTCGCTCGCGGACGTCAAGACGGTGACCGGGCATCCGGTCGCGCAGCCGCAGGTCCGCAACTGGCTCGCGGGCAATCTGCCGGACGCGCAGTGGGAGTCCGCCGCCTCGAACGCGGACGGGGCGCGGCTGGTGCAGGAGGGCCGGTACGACGCGGCGTTCGCGGGCGAGTTCGCGGCGCCGAAGTACGGTCTGGAGCCGCTGGTCACCGACATCCACGACGCGCAGAACGCGATGACCCGCTTCGTCCTGGCCGGCCGCCCGGCGCGGCCCGCCGCGCGGACGGGCGTGGACAAGACGTCCGTGGTGATCTGGCTGGGTGACGACCACCCGGGCGCGCTGCTCGAACTGCTACAGGAGTTCGCGGCGCGCGGGGTCAACCTGGTGCGGATCGAGTCGCGCCCGACCGGCGAGGGCATCGGCCGTTACTGCTTCTCGGTCGACTGCGAGGGGCACATCACGGACCGGCGGGTGGGCTCGGCCCTGATGGGGCTGAAGCGGATCTGCCCGAATGTGCGGTTCCTGGGCTCGTATCCGCGGGCGGGTGTGGAGGCGGCGAACATGTCGCCGCTGCGGCACGGGACGTCGGACGAGGCGTTCACGGCGGCCGCGGAGTGGCTGGCCCGCTGCCAGGACGGCCGGGCCTGAGGCACGGCCCGGGCCGGTACCGCTGGGGACAACCCGGATCGCTACGAAAAAGTTATCCACAGGCCAAGGGATGGCGCTGGGGATAAGTCGACACACTCAAACCGACATGGTCGACACAACGCCCCAGGTGCCCCACCTCGTGCCATCACCGCCCATAGCGGTCTCGTCACCGCAATTACCTCGCTCAACTCTCTGGAGTGAGGGATTCCCCTCTCGAAGAGCGTGTGAACGAGGTTTGATAGGGGAATCCATCGCCGAGCACTCGCCGGACTAAATGATCATCGCGACATCCACAGATCTCACACAGCCTGTGGATAACTCGACCGCGCCTGTCCGGCCCCTGTGGACAACCGACGCCCAACTTCCCCCTCCCGCAAGGGAAACCGGTCATCCCGACCCCGCCCCTACGCCCCTTCGGGGACTGCGCACGCATTCCTTGACGGCGCCCGTCACCGGAATTCCTTGGTTTATCCACACCACCAAAAGGTGCAAATCAGGACGGAAAGGAATATCGTGTCGAGGGCCCGAGGTCACACCGGTAACCTGGTGGTGTGATTGACCTTCGCCTGCTCCGTGAGGACCCCGATCGTGTGCGCGCCTCCCAGCGCGCCCGTGGAGAAGACGTCGGCATCGTCGACGCGCTCCTGACCGCCGACGAGCGGCGCAGGTCCTCCAGTGTCCGCTTCGACGAGCTGCGCGCCGAACAAAAGGCGCTCGGCAAGCTCATCCCCAAGGCCGCCGGCGACGAGAAGGCCGAGCTGCTGAAGAAGGCGGGCGAGCTGTCCGCTGCCGTCAAGGCGGCCGACGCCGAGCAGGACGAGGCCGCCGAGGAGACCCAGCGGCTGCTGCGCCGGCTCGGCAACCTCGTCCACCCCGATGTACCCGTAGGCGGCGAGGACGACTTCGCCGTCCTGGAGACCGTCGGCACCCCGCGCGACTTCGCGGCCGAGGGCATCACTCCCAAGGACCATCTGGAGCTCGGCGAGCTGCTCGGGGCGATCGACACCGAGCGCGGCGCCAAGGTCTCCGGCTCGCGCTTCTACTATCTGACGGGCGTCGGCGCGCTGCTGGAGTTCGCATTGGTGAACGCGGCGATGGCGCAGGCCACCGCGGCGGGCTTCACCCCGGTGCTCACCCCGGCGCTGGTCAAGCCGAAGGCCATGGAGGGCACCGGCTTCCTCGGCCAGGCCGCGGACGACGTCTACCACCTCGACAAGGACGACCTGTACTTGGTCGGCACCTCCGAGGTGCCGCTGGCCGCATACCACATGGACGAGATCCTGGACGCGGGCGAGCTGCCGCGGCGCTACGCCGGATTCTCCTCCTGCTTCCGCCGCGAGGCCGGGTCGTACGGCAAGGACACCCGGGGCATCTTCCGGGTGCACCAGTTCGACAAGGTCGAGATGTTCGTCTACACGACGCCGGAGGACGCCGAGGCCGAGCACCAGCGGCTGCTGGAGTGGGAGAAGCAGTGGCTGACCTCGCTGGAGCTGCCGTTCCGGGTGGTCGACCTGGCCTCGGGTGACCTGGGCTCGTCGGCGACGCGGAAGTTCGACTGCGAGGCGTGGATCCCGACCCAGGGCAAGTACCGCGAGCTGACCTCGACCTCCAATACCACCGAGTTCCAGTCGCGCCGGCTGTCGATCCGGATGCGCGAGGGCAAGCGGGTCCGTCCGCTGGCGACGCTCAACGGCACGCTGTGCGCGGTGACCCGGACCATCGTCGCGATCCTGGAGAACCACCAGCAGGCCGACGGCTCGGTGCGAGTGCCCGAGGTACTGCGGCCGTTCCTGGGCGGGCGCGAGGTCCTGGAACCGGTCGCACGGTGACGCATACCGAAGCCGGTACGGCGGAAGATCTGCCGTACCGTCTGGTCGCGACCGACCTCGACGGGACGCTGCTGCGCCCCGACCACTCGGTCTCCACCCGTACGCGTGACGCGCTCACGGTGGCCACCGCGGCCGGTGCCGCCCATATCGTCGTCACCGGGCGGACCGTCCCGGCGGCCCGGCACATACTCGACGACCTCGATTACCGGGGGCTCGCGGTGTGCGGACAGGGCGCCCAGCTCTACCACGCGGGCGAGCACCGGCTGCTGACCTCCGTCACGCTGGACCGGCAGGTGGCCCTGCTGGCGCTGGAGAAGATCGAGGCGGAGATCGGCCCGCTGACGCTGGCCGCGGCCCGCGACGGGCTCGACGGCGAGGTGCTCTTCGGCGAGGGCTACCTGATGGGTCACGGGGAGATGCCCCTGGTGCCCTTCACGGACCCGGCCGCGCTGTGGTCCGCGCCCATCAGCAAGCTCTACATCCAACACGCCGAGCTGGGCGACGACGCGCTCGCGGACGCCGCGATGGCGGCCGCCGGGGGTCTGGTCGGGGTCACGATGGCCGGTGCCGGGCTGGTGGAGCTGCTGCCGCTGGGGCTGACCAAGGCGACGGGCCTGTCGCTGGCCGCGCGCCGGCTGGGGCTGACGGCCGCCGACACGATCGCCTTCGGCGATATGCCCAATGACATCCCGATGTTCGGCTGGGCGCGGCACGGTGTCGCTATGGCCAACGCGCACGACGACCTCAAGGCCGTCGCCGACGAGATCACCGCATCCCATGTGGAGGACGGCGTCGCCATCGTGCTGGAGCGGCTCTTCCCGGCCGCGGGCTGACGGACCGAGCGGATGCCGGGCGGCCCACCGAGGCCGCCCGGCATCCGGGCTCAGCTGAGTTCCGGGGCTCAGCCGAAGACCTTCACCGCCTGGTAGTACGTCCACGCCGTGCTGTTGCACGATGTCTTGGTGGCACCGCTGTAGCCGGCGCACACCCGCTTGAGGTCCTCGTAGAAGGCGCTGTCGAGGCGGGACTTGTTCGCGTCGAACGCCCCCATGGCCTTGTAGTTGCGGTACCCGAAGTCGTGCCGGGCGCAGGAGGTCTGGAAGGGAAAGCCGAACGGGTTGTCGGGCGACGTGCTGCAGTAGTCGGTCGACCAGTCGAAGGCGTAGGCGGCCCAGGCGCCCTGGTTGTTGCGTGCCGAGAGCCAGGCGTCGTAGCTGTCGGCGCTGGTCTGGGTCCAGTTGGCGAGGACCTGCGGCTTGTCCGCGGGGGCCGCCTGGGCGGGTGCGGCCAGGGCGACGGTGGCGGCTGCGGTAACCGCGGTGGCGGCGAGGCTCGTGGCAAGGCGACGCATTCGGGTGCCCTCCGTTTTCACTTGACGCCCCCTCAACGCCTGTGGGGCGACGAGGGAGCGGCGTGGTGAGATCCAGCGCACGCCAAGAGTTGGACAGGTCCCTGACAACCGTCAAGATCTGGACAGACGTGGAGATGAACAGACTTCCACCAACAAAGGTTCGGATGTTCCTCCAACTCGGCCTGTTTCCGGGCCAATTCAGGAGGTTCGCCGCAGCACACCGCGCGGCGGGGCCGACAGCGGCCCCGGGCCCTTGATCCGACGGATCATCGGGGAGGCCTCCAGATGCCGTTACGGCGGGCAGCCCGGCGATCCGCGTCGTCAGATAGGCGTAGCGGGCCGGGACATCGGCGCACACCACGGTCGCCGGCAGATTGTTCGGCCCGGTGGTCGCACCTGCGAAGGCCACCTCGGAGTGGCCCACCAGTGCCGTGGCCCGGAGATCACGCAGATCCGGTCGAGACCGGTCGCGAACGACTCGTGCACCAGGGCCCGGGCCGCGTCCGTCCGGCCCGTCGGGGCGGCGGCGATCACCGCGTCGGCGTGGCCGCCACCGATGGCCTCGGCCGCCTGTCCGGCGGCCCGGGCCGGGACGGTTCCGCTGTCGTCGGCCACGCCCCGTACCCGCGCCGCCGCGTGTGCGACGCGACGCACGTGGGGCGGGGCTCTCCGCCCGGCCCCTCGTGAGGTTCCGGCCCGGGTTTCCTCCGGACGGGACATGGATAGTTGGCATAACCATCTATATGTTGTAGGATGATTGGACAACCGGGCGTATCGAGGAAAGCCGAGTTCAGGAGCGAATGGCTATGGCGCTGCGGGCCGCGGGACGGCAGTCGCTTGTCGACACCGTGGTGGAGCAGCTGCGGGCACAGCTCGCCGGCGGCGAGTGGAAGGTCGGCGAACGCGTGCCGACCGAGCATGCGCTCGCCGAGCAGCTCCAGGTCGGACGGAACACGGTGCGCGAGGCGGTACGCGTCCTCGTGCACGCCGGAATGCTCCAGTCCAGGCAGGGCGAGGGCACGTTCGTGGTCTCCACGACCGACCCCGCCGAGGTCATGCGAGGCCTACGGCGCGCCGGGATCCGGGATGTGCTGGAGCTGCGGATCGCACTGGAGGCGGAGGGCGCGCGACTGGCGGCGCTCCGCCACCAACCCGCCGATCTGGAGCGGATGCGGACGGCGCTGGCCTCGCAGGCGGCCATCGAGAACGCCGAGGGGCAGCCGGAGTCCGGCAGCCATGAGCTGTACGCGGCCCACGACGTCGAGTTCCATACCGCTGTGGTCGACGCCGCGCACAACGCCGCGCTGAGCGCGACATACGGCTGGCTGAGCAGCTCGGTGCGCGAGTCGCTGGTGGCCTACCTCGGCGACCGTGAGATGCCGCGCATCGTGCCCGGCGACCACCACGCCGTCATCGACGCCATCGCGTCGGGCGACGCGGCGGTGGCCGAGGCGGCCGCGCGGACGCTGCTGGAGACGCCGAAACGGGCCGTCGAGGCGCTGCTCGCCGCCCGCTGAGCCCACGCCGACGCCGAAGTCGGCACCGACGCCGGACACCGACGCCGGACACCGACAGCGCGAAACGGAACACCACGAGACGGAACGGAGCGCTCCTTTTGTCACGCCCGCACACCCCCGCCCCCGAGGCCGAGCCGCTGCTCGTGGACGCCGAGACCGATCTGCGGCCGACCCCCGAGGTGGCCGCCGCGCGGCGCAGGCTGCGCGCCCATCCGGCCCTCGTCCTCGTCGGCATCGTGCTGGCGTCACTCAACATGCGCGCCGCACTCGCCGGGGTCTCCCCCCTCCTCGGCGAGATCAGCGGCCACTTCGGCCTGAACGCGACCACCGGCAGCCTGGTGACGACCATTCCCCTGGTCTTCATGGGGCTGACCTCACCGCTCGCATCCCGGCTCGCCCGGCGCTGGGGCACCGAGGCGGTGCTGCTGGCGGCGCTGGTACTGCTGTGCGGCGGCGTGCTGCTGCGCGTCGCACCGGCCCTGGTCGCCCTGTTCGTCGGCTGCGCCCTCGTCGGCAGCGGGATCGCGCTGCTCAACGTCCTGATGCCGGGCCTGGTCAAGCGTGACTTCCCACACCGGGCGGCCGGCATGACCGCCCTCTACACGACCGCCATGATCGGCGGGGCGACGGTCTCGGCCGCGGCGGCGGTGCCGCTGGAGAACGCGCTCGGCGGTTGGCAGGGCTCGCTCGCCTCCTGGTCGCTGCTGGCCGCGATCGCGGCGCTGGTCTGGATACCGCAGACGGTGCTCGCGCGCCGCGGCACCCACCACGGCGAGGCGGCGGCGACGCCTGTAGTACGGGCCGACGCGGAGCCGAGGCTGGCCCGCTCGCCGCTGGCCTGGCAGGTCACGCTCTTCATGGGCCTGCAGTCGGTGATCGCGTACGTCACCATCGCCTGGCTGCCGACGATCCTCATCGACCACGGCATGAGCAAGAGCACGGCCGGGCTGGTCTTCGCGTTCAGCAATCTGCTGCAGATGGTCGGTTCGTTCGTGGTGCCCACGCTGGCCGGGCGGATGCGCGCCCAGCGGCTGCTGGGCGTCGTGGTCGCCGCGCTGATGGCGTCCGGGATCGCCGGGCTGCTGGTGGCTCCCGCGGCCGGGGCGTGGGTGTGGGCCGCGCTGATCGGCATCGGACAGGGCGGGTCCGTGGGGCTGGCGCTGACCATGATGGTGCTGCGGACCGGGGACGCGCACACCTCCGCGCGGCTTTCCGGCATGGCGCAGACGTGGGGCTATCTGCTCGCCGCCGCCGGCCCGTTGGCGCTCGGCGCGTTGCACCAGGCCACCGGCGGCTGGACGCTGCCGATCGCGGTGATGCTGGCGGTTTGCGCGGCGGTGGCGCTGCTCGGCCTCGGCGCGGGGCGTGACCGCAAGATCCTCTCCTGAGGCGCACGTTTCACGTGAAACACCGCTCCTGAGGCTTCACTGCTCCCGGGGGCACAGCCCGACGGCGGTCGTCCATGACGACCGCCGTCGCGCTGTCTCCGGGAGTGGCACGTCATCTCCCGCCGATCACTCCTCGCCCGCGAGGGTCAGCGAGCGCAGCCTGCGGCCCGCGTACCAGGTCGCGGCCGCGGTCACGGCGACCAGCAGGACGACGGCGGTCGGCAGGCCCACGTCCGAGGTGATCACATCGCCGCCCGCGACCTTCTGGGCGAGCGCGAGCGACCACTGCTGGACGCTGAGCGTCCGGGCCCCGGACACCAGGCTGCCGAACAGCGTCTCCCACACCAGGGCGTAGACCAGGCCCGCGACCACCGCGTGCCGGGTGACGGTGCCCAGCAGCAGGAACATCGCGCTGTAGGCGACCGAGGCCACGGCGGCGGCGACGGCGTAGGCGACCGCCATCCGGTGGGCGTTGCCGTTGAGCAGAAAGCCCGCCAGCAGGGTGGGAATCGCGGAGAAGGCAGCGGTGACGCCGATCGCGACGATCAGCTTGGTGATGATGATCGTCGGCCGCTTCACCGGCTTGGCCAGCAGATAGATGACCGAGCCGTCGTCGATCTCCGGGCCGATCGCGCCCGTGCCGGCGATCACGCCGATCAGCGGCACCATGGTGGCGATCGCGAAGCCGCCGAGGATGGCGTCGGCCGTATCGTCGTCGGCGCCGGTCAGCAGCCGTACGGCGAGCGAGATGATCAGCAGCAGACCGGGGAGCATGAAGAGGATCAGCGCACGGCGGCGGCCGAGCAGGGCCCGGTAGGTGAGCCGGGCAACGGTGGGGTGGTAGAGCGAGGGCATCGCTGTGGGCTCCTTTCAGGCCGCGACGAGGTAGGAGAAGACGCTCTCCAGGGACTCGTCGGAGGGCGAGACCGTGAGGAGCCGGATGCCCTGGTCACGGGCGACGCGAGGCAGCAGTTCGGTGAAGCGGGCGAAGTCGACCGCCTGAATGTGCAGCCCGCCGTCGGCGCCGCCGCTCGCGTCGACCTCGATACCGGCGGTCGACGGATCGGCGATCAGGGCGGCCGCGAGCGCGCGGTCGTCGCTGGACCGTACGAGATAGCGGTGCGGACGGTCCGTCATCAGCCGGCGGATCTTACGGAAGTCGCCGGAGGCGGCGTGCCGGCCCGCGACGATCACCTCGATATGCGCGGCGAGCTGTTCGACCTCCTCGAGGATGTGCGAGGAGAACAGGACCGTACGGCCCTCGGCGCCCATGCGCCGCAGCAACTCCATGAGCTGCATGCGCTGGCGCGGGTCCATGCCGTTGAACGGCTCGTCCAGAAGCAGCACCGACGGCTCGTGGACAAGGGCGGAGGCCATCTTCACGCGCTGGCGCATGCCCTTGCTGTACGTGGAGATCTGCCGCGACCCCGCGAAGTCCATCTCGACCGTGTCGAGAGCCTTACGGGCGGCGGCGCGCGGATCGGGCAGCCCGTGCAGCTCGGCGTTGGCGATGACGAACTCCCGGCCGGTCAGGAAGTCATACATCGCCTCGCGCTCGGGGACCAGCCCGATATGGCGGTACGCCTGCTCATTGCGCCAGATGGTGGCGCCGTCGAGAGTGACGGTCCCGGTGGAGGGGGCCAGGAAGCCGCCCATCATGTTGATGAGGGTCGACTTGCCGGCGCCGTTGGGGCCGAGGAGGCCGGTGACGCCGGGGCCGATGGTCATGGTCACGTCGTTGACGGCCACGACGTTCCCGAACCAGCGGGAGACATTGTCGATGGCGATCGTGGTCACAGCCCGACCTTTCGGTAGCGGCGCATCAGCAGCCCGTACGAGCCGGCGATCAGGCCGAGGAGGACGAGGAGATAGACGAGCCCGGTGCCGGTGTCGGGGCCGTACTCGCCGGGGAAGGCGGAGGTGGCGCCGAGGAACGCGGTCTGCACCCCGTCGATGATGGTGACCGGCGAGAAGAGGCCGAACCAGCTGACCGCACCGGTGTTGCCCTGCTCGTACGCGATGGCCTGAACGGTGGACACCGCGCCGTAGGAGATGGTCAGTACGGCGATGACGGCGGCGACGCCGAAGCCGCGCCGGGGCGTGGCCGCGGCGATGACCAGGCTGATGCCGGCGAAGAGGAGCGAGAGCAGAACCACGGAAACCAGTCCTTGCGCGAAGCCCTTCGTCTGGTCGGCGAAGTCGAGCTTGGCGAGCAGCGCCCCGACGTACAGGATCAGCAGGGGCGTGGCAGTGAGGAAGAAGAGAGCGGAGGCCATGGCGGTGAACTTGGCCACCACATAGTCCACCGTTTCGATGGGGCGGGAGAAGTAGAGCGGGATCGTCTTGAAGCGCAGATCGCGGGAGACGGACTGCGGTGCCTGGGCGGCGGTGTAGAGGCCGATGACCGCCTGGAGCATGATCGCGTAGCGGGTGTACTCGACCGGGAGCTTGTTGGCGTTGGTGGCGACGGCGACCGCGACGATGATCGCGGCGGGCAGGCACATCACGGCGAGCATCAGCATCGGCGCGATCTTGGACTTCGCGGAGCGGCCGAGGCCGTAGGCGCCGCGCAGGCTCTGCGAGAAGAGCGAGCGGCGGGCGTAGGCGCGGCCGAGGCGCGGGCCCTCGTAGTGGCGGTAGCCGATGTTGTGAATGACGTCGGCACGCTGCTGGGTCACGGTCTCAGGCGGCATCGACGGCACCTCCGTTCCCCTGTCCGCTTCCCTGGTCACCGGGGCCCATGTCGTCGTCCGCGGACTCCGGCTCGGCCTCGGTGCGGAAGATCTCCGCGATGCGGTGGCGGCGCTGCTCCATGCGGACCAGGCCGAGGCCGAGACCGGCGATAGCGTCCCGGACCGTGTCGTACGTCTCCTCGCCCTCGACATCCACGAGCAGCAGATGGTCGGAGGCGGGCGCCCCGTCGGCGCCGCGGCCGGCCGGCTGGACGGTGAGCCCGGCCCGGTCGAGCGCGGCGCGCAGCATCCCGGTGCCGTCCGGATGCTCGGCGGTGTCGGTCACCTCGACCGCGAGCGAGCCGGTGGCCTGGGTGAAGTCGCTCGTGGAGCTGGAGCGCAGCAGCTTGCCGCCGTCGATGACCACGACGTGGTCACAGGTGCGCTCCAGCTCGCCGAGGAGATGTGAGGTGACCAGCACCGAGATGCCGAAGTCGGTGTGGACACGGCGGATCAGACCGAGCATCTCATCGCGGCCGACCGGGTCGAGGCCGTTGGTCGGCTCGTCCAGCAGGACCAGACGCGGATCGTGCACCAGGGCCTGGGCGAGCTTGACGCGTTGCTTCATACCGGTCGAATAGCCGCCGATGGGGCGATATCGCTCCTCGTACAGCCCGACGTGGCGCAGGGTGTCGGCCGTCCGCTCACGGGCGGCCGACGGGGGCAGCCCGGACATGCGCGCCATATGGACGACGAACTCGGTCGCCGAGACATCGGGCGGCAGACAGTCGTGCTCGGGCATATAGCCCACGCTCTCGCGGATGGCGCTGCCGTCCTTGGCCACATCGAGGCCGAGAACGGTGGCGCGGCCCTCGCTGGCGGGGGACAGCCCGAGCAGGATCTTGATCAGGGTCGACTTGCCGGCGCCGTTGGCACCCACCAGGCCGGTGACGCCTGGTGCGATGTCGACGGAGAGCCGGTCGAGCGCGGTGACCCGGGGGAACCGCTTGCTCAGACTTTCGGTGGCGATCACAGTCACATGTTCGACGGTAGTGGTGTGAGCCACCTCGGACGTCAGTCCGGACGACGGGATTTCTCTCGTCCTCGGGTCTGACGCGCCCGTAGGGGGAAGGGGTCCCGTCGGAGGTGTTACCCCGAGTATCCACAGGGCGGGGAGGCCCTCTTGACGGGAATTTCGAACGCTGAGCATGGTCGAGTGGGCATGACTCGCCGGGTTCGCGCCCGGAAGGGGAGGACAGAGTGACGGACGGGATCGCGGGAGCGACCGAGCGCAGGATCCGTACGGGCCAGGTGGAGTTGTGCGTCGCCGAGCTCGGTGACCCGGCGCGGCCGACGGGTGATGCTGGTGCACGGCTATCCGGACAGCAAGGAGGTGTGGGCGAAGGTCGCGACGCGCCTCGCCGGGCACGGAGGATTCCATGTCGTCCTGTACGACGTGCGCGGCTCGGGCCGGTCGACCGCCCCGAGCCCGCTGCGCGGCGGCTTCACCCTGGAGAAGCTGACCGATGACTTCCTGGCCGTGGCCGACGCGGTCAGCCCGGACCGGCCGGTGCATCTGGTCGGGCACGACTGGGGGTCGGTGCAGTCGTGGGAGTTCGTCACGGTCGGGCGCACCCAGGGGCGGATCGCCTCCTTCACCTCGCTGTCGGGCCCGTCCCTGGACCACTACGGTCACTGGCTCAGGAAGCGGCTGACCCGGCCCACCCCGCGCCGGGTGGCGCAGGTCCTCGGCCAGTCCGCCCGGTCCTGGTATGTGGGGGCGCTGCATACGCCCAAGGTCCCGGAGGCGCTGTGGCGCGGGCCGCTCGGCCGGTACTGGCCAAGGATTCTGGAGCGCGCCGAGCGGGTGTCGAGCGAGGGCTATCCGACCGCCTCGCTGCCCAATGACGCCGCCCATGGGGCCTGGCTCT
Organism: Streptomyces sp. NPDC005393; assembly: GCF_040606675.1. Lineage (NCBI taxonomy): Bacteria > Bacillati > Actinomycetota > Actinomycetes > Kitasatosporales > Streptomycetaceae > Streptomyces > Streptomyces sp. NPDC005393. Next base: position 122,924 of record NZ_JBEXFG010000008.1, read on the forward strand.
ACCGGGACAATGTGCGGGAGAGGTTCCGCCGGCCCCGGGCGGACCCCTATGCCCACGTCCCGGTCCAGCTGATCGTCCCGACCAAGGACCCCTTCATCTCTCAGCGGCTGTACGACGATCTGGAGACGTGGGTGCCGGAGCTGACCCGCCGTACCCTGGCCGCCCGGCACGGGATGCCGCTCTCCCGGCCCGATCAGCTCACCGCGTGGATCGGTGAGTTCATCACCTCGGTCGAGGAGGGCGCCCCGCGCCCCGGGGCGGACTCGTCCGGTCCGTACGCACAGCGGTTCGGCGGCCGGCTGGTGCTGGTGACGGGCGCGGCGGGCACCATCGGCCGGGCCATCTGCCTCGCCTTCGCGGCGGCGGGCGCCCGGGTGGTCGCGGTGGACCAGGACGCGGCGGGCGCGGCGCGCACGGCGTCGCTGGCCCGGGCCGCGGGGGCGCCCCAGGCGTGGGCCGAGGCGGCGGACGTCTCGGACGAGCAGGCGGTGGAGAAGCTCGCCCTCAAGGTCGCCGAGGAATACGGCGTGGTGGATGTGCTGGTCAACGACGCCGAGGCGGGGCTCACCGGCGGCTTTCTGGACACCTCGGCGGACCAGTGGCGCAGGGTGCTCGACATCAACCTCTGGGGCGTCATCCACAGCTGCCGGACCTTCGGTCGGCAGATGGCCGAGCGCGGGCAGGGCGGACACATCGTCAACACCGCGTCGGCCGCGGCCTTCCACCCGTCCAAGGTGCCGGCCGCATACGGCGCGTCCAAGGCCGCCGTGCTGGCGCTCAGCGAATCCCTCCGCGCCGAGCTGGCGGGCCGGGACATCGGAGTCTCGGTGATCTGCCCCGGCTTCGCCCGCGCCGGGGGTGACCGGCCCGCGCGGCGGCGCAGGCTGCGCGACTATCCGCCGGAGAAGGTCGCGGACGTGGTCCTGCGCGCCGTGCTTTCGGCTCGCCCGGCTTCTGGAGCAGCCTTGGCACCACACTGCTCTACACGATCGGAGCCACCGCAGGCTCCGTGATCCTCGGCCTCGTCGCAGCCCTCGCACTGCGGCGGCCGTTCCGCGGCCGCGGCGCCCTGCGAGCCGCGATGCTCCTCCCGTACGTCGCGCCGGTCGTCGCCGTCTCCTTCGTCTGGGAGGTCGCGCTCAGCCCGCAGTACGGAATCGTCAACGAATGGGGTCGCCGGCTCTTCGGTTGGGACGACCCGATCGCCTTCCTCTCCACCCGGTCGTACGAAGTCGGCCTGTTCGGCGTCCATTTCGACATCCCGCTGGCGCTGCTCACGGTCATCGCCTTCGAGACCTGGCGGTACTTCCCCTTCGCCTTCCTCTTCATGCTCGCCCGCCTCCAAGCGGTCCCCGGCAGTCTGGAGGAGGCCGCCGAGGTCGACGGAGCCACCATTTCGCAGCGCTTCCGGCACATTCTGCTGCCGCAGCTGATGCCCGTCATCGCCCTGCTGTCCGTCCTGCGCTTCATCATGACGTTCAACAAATTCGATGACATCTATCTCCTCACCGGTGGCGGTTCGGGTACAGACGTCGTCGCTGTCCGCGTCTACGACTTCCTCACGTCCCGCTTCGACGTCGGAGCCGCGTCCGCCCAGGCCCTCGTCCTCGCCGTCGTGCTCATGGCCCTGCTCGGCATCTACTTCAAGTTCTTCGGCAAGAAGGTTCAGGAGGAGTCGGCATGAGCAGCGCCCCGCCCACGACCCCCGTGGCACCCACCCGGCCCACCCTGGCCCCTCGCCCCACCGCGCAGCCGCAGCGCCGCCGGACCCTGAGCCGCGCCCAGTTCGAGGAGCGGTTCTTCGGGATTCTGCGCTGGGTCGTGATCGCGTTCCTGGCTGCGATCACGATCGTGCCCTTCTCCTACATGCTGATGCTGTCGGTGAAGCCCATCGACGCGCTGCTGCTGAATCCTGGCAACCTCTGGGTCACGGCCAAGGACTTCACCCTCGCCACCTACGAGAGTGTTCTCACACCCACCTCCGAGGGCGGTCAGGGCTTCCTCGGCATGCTGCTCAACTCGGCACTTGTCGCCGTTGCCACGGTGCTGCTCACCCTGGTAGCCGCGGTGCCCGGCGCCTACGCCGTCAGCCGCCTGAAATTCTTCGGCAGCCGGCATGTCAGCGCGCTCTTCCTGGCCGTCTACCTCTTCCCGGCCACCCTGCTCGCCGTCCCGCTCTTCGTGATGTTCGCGAAGATGGGTCTCTCGGGCAGTCTCGCCGGCCTGGCCATCGTCTACATCGCGCAGACCGTGCCGGTGTCGATCTACATGCTGAAGAACTACTTCGTGACCATCCCCTTCACTATCGAGGAGGCTGCCGCGATCGACGGCGCCTCCCGGCTGCAGACCGTGCGCAGGATCATCCTGCCCCTCGCGCTGCCGACGCTGATGGCCACCGGACTTTACGTCTTCATGATCGCCTGGAACGAATTCCTCTTCGCCCTCCTCTTCCTGGCAGCAGACCCGGGCAAGTGGACGGTCTCGCTCGGACTTCAGCAGTTGGCCAACGGCATCGAGGTGTCGAAGACCGTTCTGATGGCCGGGTCCGTGATCCTCACCATCCCCGTGGTACTGCTGTTCTTCGCAGCCGAACGCCTTCTCACCGAGGGGCTGACCAGCGGCGCGGACAAGGGCTGACACCCGATCAGGAGCGACGAGGTCGTCGGCGCGGCGCCACAAGCGGCTTCCCGGCACGGACGAACAGGACGAGGACGGCAGGAATGGCAGGAAACCAGGCGAGCGCGGGACACCTGCTGCGACTCATCCGCAGCGGCGAGGCCACCACGCGCGGGGAGTTGCAGCAAGCGACGGGACTGTCCCGGTCGACTGTCGGGCACCGCCTCGATCAGCTCTTCGGAGCCGGCTGGCTGCGCGGTGCCGCCGGTGCCTCCACCGGTGGACGCCCCTCCGCACGGCTGGAGTTCGACCCGACCCATGCCGTGGTGCTCGTAGCCGACCTGGAGACCCGGCACGGTCGCGCCGCCGTGCTCGACCTTGCCGGCACCATCCTTGCCGAACGTACCGGTGACCTGGTGATCGCGGACGGCCCCGATGTGGTCCTGGACCGGCTCGCACGCTGGTTCGGCCCGCTCCTCGACGAGGCGGGCGTCGGGCCTGACCGGGTCTGCGGGGTCGGCCTCTCCGTACCCGGGCCGGTCGACTGGGAGTCGGCGCAGATCGTGCAGCCGCCGATCATGCCCGGCTGGGACCGGTTCCCGGTACGGGAACGGCTGCGCGACGCCTTCGCGGAGCACGTCGGCCCGCCGTCCACCGCAGGACCCCTGCCAGTCTTCGTCGACAACGACGCCAACCTGATGGCACTGGCCGAGCAGCGCGAGAACCACCCCGACTGCGGCGCCTTCCTCCTGGTGAAGGCATCGACCGGAATCGGCGCCGGAGTCGTCGTCGGTGGTGAGGTCTACCGCGGAATCGACGGGGGAGCGGGCGACATCGGCCACATCCGGCTCCACGACCGTCCAGACGCACTCTGCATGTGCGGCTCCTACGGCTGCCTGGCAGCTGTGGCCAGTGGCCGCTCCATCGCCGAACAACTGACAGCGGCCGGCGTCCCCACCACCTCGGGATCCGATGTGCGCGACCATCTCGCCGCTGGACAGCCCGACGCCGTGCGGCTCGCCCGCGAGGCCGGGCAGCGCATCGGCGAAGTACTTGTCACGGTGGTGACACTGCTCAACCCTGGCGTCCTGATGCTCGGCGGGGACCTTGCGGGCACTCCCTTTCTCACCGGCGTACGGGAACTCCTCTACCAGCGAGCGCTGCCTCGAACCACCGCCCATCTCTCTGTGACCATCTCCTCCCTCGGCGACCGCGCGGCCCTGGTCGGGGCTGCCGCCATGGTCATCGACCACCTCTACGCCCCCGACAAGGCAGACGCCCGGCTCGCTGCACTCGCCCGCAGTGACGATGTCGGCTGACCTCTGTCCGCACACCTACGGAGAGTCCATGTCCCGAATAGCAGGCCTGCCTCAAGGCCTCTGGACCTACCCTCCGGTCCGCGTCGGCCTGGTCGGCGCGGGACCGTGGGCCCGCGCGATGCACGCCCGGATGCTGGCCGCCGGCCCGGAAACCACCCTGACCGCCGTCTGGGCCCGGCGCCCGGAAGCGGCCGCCGAGGTGGCGAATGCCTACGGGGCCCACGCTGCCGGTTCCTTCGAGGAACTGCTCGATCAATGCGAGGCGATCGCTTTCGCCGTGCCGCCCACTGTTCAGGCCGCCCTCGCCGTTCGCGCGGCAGCCGCCGGACGGGCGCTACTCCTGGAAAAGCCACTGGGAGCGGACCTCGCCGCCGCACGCGCCGTTGCCGACGCGGTCGCCGAGCACGGCGTCATCTCGCAACTTGTCCTCACCAAGCGGTACCACCCGGCCACCCGGGAGTTCCTTGCCGAGGCTGCAACCCGTGAGGTTGTCGGCGCTCGATCCTGCTATCTGCACGGCGCCTTCCTCGGCGGGGAGTTCGCGACATCCTGGCGGCTGGAGCACGGCGCGCTGCTCGACCTCGGCCCGCACCTGCTGGACCTGCTGGACAGCGCTGTCGCGCCGATCGTCTCCGTACGCGGCATGGGCGACCCGCGCCGTTGGATCGAGCTGACCTGCGAACACACCAACGGCGCCGTCAGCCAGGCCTCACTGTCCGGAAGCGTCAACCTGCCCCGTGCCAGAACGCGCGTCGAGCTCTTCGGTCCGTCCGATGAACTCGTCTACGACACGGCGGACATCGACCACGAGGAATGCTGGCCCATCCTCCGGAACGAGTTCGGCACTGCCGTACGCACCGGTACCGGCACCGGGGTCGACGCGGCCCGCGGCCTTCACCTGCAGGAGCTGATGCAGCAGGTCATCACCGATCGGTGAGCCTGTCACCGAAGTGGGACCAGAGCAGTTGTCTGTCTGCCACGAGGCTCTCTGTCTGGCTACCGTGTGCGCGAAGTCCCTGTCCGGCGTGTGGTGCACCTGCTGTGCCACCGCCGACCGCGCCCTTGGCTGGAAGGTGCGAGCGGGGCACGATATCGATTCCCCGGAGTATTTCTGAGTCCGGGGGGATGGTGTCAATGCCGTCGCGGTCGCCCGGGTGTACTGCTGCCCTCCTGGGCGGCGAAGGCGACGCCTACGGCGGTGACACCGGCCCCCGCTACAACGGCGTTGCGATGCTTGGACGGCACCCCGCTATGGGTTTCCGACGTGGAGCCCGGCTCCACCCCCGACATCACCCCCGCCCGCATCCACGCCCTGCCCGCGCTGTACAAAGCCGCGGCCGACGGCCTGCCCACCCTGGCCGACAAGGGCTACATCGGCGCCGGGATCGGCATTCTCGTCCCGGTCCGCCGCCCGAAGGGCCGGTCCGAGCGGGCCCTGCACACGGACACGCAAACCACGAACAGCCTGATCAGAGGCATCCGTGCACTCGGCGAACGGGCCGCCGCCGAACTCAAGCAGCGCTGGCGGACCCTGCAGCACGTCACCATCAGCCCCAGCAGGATCGCCGACATCGCTCGCGCCGCCCTCGTCCTCAACGGAATCTGGAAATGATCAGCGCTGAGAAAACGTCACTGAGCGCATCAACGCCACCGCCTCCTCCGGAGGAATCGGAGCCGTGCCTGAGCAGTACCGGCAGCCGCCCTGCCGGCCCGCAGCAATGTTGCCCAGCCACGGTGACACTTCTCTCCCGCACGCTTCATGGCGGCAGCGCCAGGGCTTATCACTTCCTGGATAGGGCTCCAGTGGTTCGAGCCCGGCATCCCGCATAATCAGCACCGGATCGCGTGGATCTTTCCGCGGACGTCCCGTCGCCACCCGGCCTCCTTCTGCAGTGCACGCTTCCGGGGCGAGGATCGCACGCGGCACTGACAATGGCCTTGTTCAGTCAGGATCTTGGGCGCGGGCTTCCTCACGGCGGCCTTCTCGCCCGGCCCTTTCCGGGCTGCTGTCCTCTTCGTGGTCTTCGGCAGCTCGTGGACGTCGGCAGGCCCGTTCTCGCCGCGAGGAGCCTTCCCTCGCGATGCGGATTCGTTCAGGGCGGCCATGAGGTCGAAGAGCTCTCCCAGTGCGGCCGGCGGTTCGGGCACTGCTTACGGGTATCGGCGGGTCGCTGCGCTCGTGAGCGGGCGGCTCGTGGGGTGATGTCCTTTGGCGCTATTTGGTCCGGCGGGAACTCCCTTAGATGTCAGGCAGTAACTCGAAGAACCCAATTGATTACAGCGGGTGCCTGCCGTGTCGGGTTGCCTGGAGCGTAACGATGCCTCCAGGCAACCCAACTTCAGGCTTTAGAAGAAGCCAAGTTTCTGAGGGCTGTAAGAACAAAGAATGTTCTTCGTCTGCTGATAGTGGTCCAGCATCATCTTGTGGTTCTCGCGGCCGATGCCGGAGTTCTTGTAACCGCCGAACGCGGCGTGCGCCGGGTAGGCGTGGTAGCAATTGGTCCACACCCGGCCCGCCTTGATCTCGCGGCCGAGCCGGTAGGCGGTGTTGCCGTCCCGCGTCCAGACACCGGCGCCGAGGCCGTAGAGCGTGTCGTTGGCGATCTTCAGGGCCTCGTCGACCGAGTCGTAGGTGGTCACCGAGACCACCGGGCCGAAGATCTCCTCCTGGAAGATCCGCATGTCGTTGGTGCCGCGGAAGATGGTCGGCTCGATGTAGTAACCGCCCTCGTAGCCGGGGACGGTGCGGGAGCCGCCGCCGGTGAGCAGGTCGGCGCCTTCCTTCTTGCCGATGTCGATGTACGAAAGGATCTTCTCGTACTGGTCGTTGCTGGCCTGGGCGCCGATCATGGTGGCCGGGTTCAGCGGGTTGCCGCTGGTGATGGCCTTGGTGCGCTCGACGCAGCGCGCCATGAACTCGTCGTAGATGGAGGAGTGGACGAGCGCGCGGGACGGGCAGGTACACACCTCGCCCTGGTTGAGGGCGAACATCACGAAGCCCTCGACGGCCTTGTCCAGGTAGTCGTCATCGGCGGCCATGACGTCGGGCAGGAAGATGTTGGGGCTCTTGCCGCCCAGTTCCAGCGTGACGGGGATGATGTTCTCGCTGGCGTACTGCATGATCAGCCGCCCGGTGGTTGTCTCACCGGTGAACGCCACCTTCGCCACCCGCGAGTTGGACGCCAGCGGCTTGCCGGCCTCCACGCCGAAGCCGCTGACGACATTGACCACGCCCGGCGGAAGCAGGTCGGCGATCAGCTCGATCATGAACAGCAGGCTGACCGGGGTCTGCTCGGCCGGCTTGATCACCACGCAGTTGCCGGCCGCCAGCGCGGGCGCAAGCTTCCAGGTGGCCATCAGGATGGGGAAGTTCCACGGGATGATCTGGCCGACCACTCCGAGCGGCTCGTGGAAGTGGTAGGCGACCGTGTCGGCGTCGATCTCGGAGACGGAACCTTCCTGGCCACGGACCGCACCGGCGAAGTAACGGAAGTGGTCCACCGCCAGCGGCAGGTCCGCGGCCAGGGTCTCGCGGACCGGCTTGCCGTTCTCCCAGGTCTCGGCGACGGCGAGCTTCTCGAGGTTCTCCTCGATCCGGTCGGCGATCTTGTTGAGGATGTTCGCCCGCTCCGTGGCGGAGGTGCGGCTCCACTTGGGGGCCGCCGCGTGGGCGGCGTCCAGGGCGAGTTCGACGTCCGCCGCGGAGGACCTGGCGACCTGGGTGAACGTCTGCCCGTTCACCGGCGACGGGTTGTCGAAGTACTGCCCGTTCACGGGCGCGACCCAGTCGCCGCCGATGAAGTTGTCGTAGCGCGGGGCGAAGTCGACGATGCTGCCTGCGGTGCCTGGCTGCGCGTAAACCATTGTGGCGCTCCTCGGGGGGTACGGATGCGGGTGCCCGACGGCTCGAAGCCGTCGTGATGCGGGTCACTGTCACCCGTCGAGGTTGGCGAAAGGTTGGCGTGGACCCGCCACCCGCACCGCAGGCCCGCGCCGAGGCCGCACACCCGCACCGGACCTGCGGTTCTCCCGTCGCACGGGCCGGTTCTCAGTCGCGCAGTGCCGTGTTCAATCGGCCCGCGGCGATCGCCCGGCGGGCGTCGGAGGGATCCAGTACGCGCAGGGCGTGCTCATGGATTTCGGCGTCGTACGGCGCGCGCTCGCCGTAGCTGAGCGCGTGTTCCGGACACGTACTGGTCAGTACGGCCTCCCGTACGGCGACCTCCAGGTGTTCGCGCCAGGCCACGATGCCCGGCGCCTCCGAGTGAGGCAGGAGCGGACCGCGGTACCGGCTGAGGGCCCCGGCCGTGTCGCCCTCCGCCAGCGCGCGCAGCACGTCGGCCGCGTCGCAGGAGACCGGCGTGGTGAGCGCGTATCTGCGGGTGGCGACCTGGCCGCCGAGCGCGCGCCGCAGGTGGGAGACCTCCGCCTTGAATGTCGAAGCGGTCACCGGCCGCTCGCCGTAGAGGGCGTCCCGCAGCCGCTCGGGCGGGTACCCCTCCGGTTCCAGGGCGAGCAGGGTGAGGATCTCCATCTGGCGGGGCCGCAGCCGCAGCGGCAGGCCGTCCAGGGCCGCCTCCTCGGTGCCCAGACAGGTCAGCCGCACCCCGGAGCCGTCCGGTCCGCGCCGCTCCTGGCGCGGCAGTTCGGCGCGCAGCCGGGTCTCGATGGTGGACACCAGGCTGCGTACGGTCGACATGGCCAGCGGGTGCGAGCGGTCCCAGGTGGTGGAGAGGTCCAGTACGCCCAGGATCCGGCCGCTGGGGTCGTGGATCGGGGCGCAGTAGCAGGCCCAGCCGTGCAGCGCGGCCACCAGGTGCTCGGCGGAGAAGATGGCGCTCGGGCGGCCGGTGCGCAGCGCGAGGGAGAGCGCGTTGGTGCCCATGGCCTGCTCGTCCCACCGGCCGCCGGGGGCGAAGTTGACCCGCTCGGCCCGCCGCCGCATGACGCGGCCGCCGCAGGTCCACAGGATGGTCCCGGACTCGTCGGTGACGGCGGCGATGAACCCGGCGTCGTCGGCGATGCTGTTCAGTTCCTCGGCCAGGTCGCTGACCGGCCGGCGCAGCGGCGAGCCGGCCCACCGGGGGCTGACCTCGCCGCCGTCGGTCACCGGGGCGCTGCCGAGACCGGGGTCGACCGTATGCAGGGAGCGGACCCAGGAGTCGGTCACCTCACGGCGCAGCCCCGCGTCGTCCTCCAGTGACCGCCGGGCCGCTCGCAGCTCCGGCACCCAGCGGGTCCACTCGTCCTCCAGTGCGGCTCTGCGCTGCCTGAGGTCACCTTTCACCGTCATGACCTTTCCCGACCTCGTCGTCGCTCAGCAGGGTCCAGCCATCAATCGTCCCGTAGGACACCGTCCTGCGCACCTACCCGATCGACCAGGTGGGGACGTCCCGAAGGGACGGTACTGTGCCGAAGCTCCTGCCCGCCCAGCATTGTGCTGATGTAACGGGGGTGTTATTGATCTATGAAGCGGCCGACAATCGTGCCGCGTGCCGTTCACGGACTTCACCGCTCAGGAGGCCGCATGCCGCTCCCACAAGGCGCCGTGGTGACCAGCAGTGACGAGCCAGATGCTGACTGGAGCGGCGAGGCAGGCAACAGCGAGCTGACCGGCCCGCAGCGGGTGGACGCCCGCGCGGCCCGCCAGCCGGCCCACCTGGCCAAGTTCCACGCCCCCGAGGTCGTCTTCGGCCCCGGCTCGCTCGCCGAGCTGGGACACTGCGCGCTGCGCGTCGGCGGTCGCCGCCCCTTTCTCGTCACCGATCCGGGGCTGATCGAGGCGGGCTGGGTGGAGGAGGCGGTCGGCTATCTGCGGCTGGCCGGGCTGCGCCCCGTGGTGTGGCACGACGTGACGCCGAACCCCAAGGACCATGAGGTCGAGGCCGGTTTCCAGCGGTACGCTGAGAGCGGCAGCGACGTGATCATCGCGCTGGGCGGCGGTTCGTGTATCGACGCGGCCAAGGGCGTGGCGATCCTGGCCAGCAACGGCGGCCGCATCCTCGACTTCGAGGGCGTGGACCAGGTCGCGGCGCCGATCCCGCCTACCGTGATGGTGCCGTCCACCTCGGGCACGGGCGCGGATGTGTCCCAGTTCGCGGTGGTCACCGACACGGCCGGGCAGGTCAAGATCACCATCATCAGCCGCACGCTCGTACCCGAGATCTCGGTGATCGATCCGCGCCTGCTGACCACCATGCCGGACTGGCTGAACGCCGCCACCGGCCTGGACGCGCTGACGCACGCCATCGAGTCGTTCGTCTCCCGGGCGCACAATCCCCTTACGGACAACCTCGCGCTGCACGCCGTAAAACTCATCACCGGCCACCTCGTGGGCACCCAGGCCCGGCCGAAGGAGGTCAGCCCGCGGCTGGCGATGGCGCAGGGGTCTCTGGAGGCGGGCATGGCGTTCACCAACGCCATCCTCGGCGCGACGCACGCGATGAGCCACCAGGTCGGCGGCCTGCTGGACGCGCCGCACGGGGTGGTGAACGGCGTACTGCTGCCGCACGTCATCCGCTTCAACGCGCAGATCCAGCCCGGCCGGTTCGTCGCCCTGGCCGACGCTGCGGGCATCGCGACCGAGGGCGTGGCGCCCGACGAGGTCGCCCTGATGCTCGCCGAGCGGGTCCGTGCGCTGGCGGACGACGTCGGCGTCCCCGGGGGCCTGGCCTCCCTCGGGGTCACCGAGGCCGACGTCCCGCGGCTGTCGCGCACGACACTCAAGGACGCCTGCCTGGCCACCAATCCCAGGGACGCCGGTCTCCTGGACATCGAGACATTGTTCCGCGCGGCGCTGTGAGGCGATCCCGGTGAGCGTCCCCCGTCACGATCCGCGCGCCGCAGCCAACTTGGGCGAGCTCACCGGCCTGCGCTCGGGCAAGCGGTCGTTCTATCCCGCATATATACGCTCCAACGAGCGGTTGGAGCGCGCGGTGGAAGCGCTCGACGGCATCTCGCGCGCCCTGGTCCGTACGGCAGAGGGACCGCGAGCCCTGGTCGAGGCGGTCGTGCGGGCCGCGGCCGAGCATCTCCAGGCGCGCTGGCTGCTGCTGGCCGTGGCAGACGGCGCGCTGCGCGCGGCCCGGCCCCGGTTTCTGCTGCTCGCCGACGACGTCCTGATCGACGACGAGACCAGGCTGCCCGCCGAGGTACGCGTGCACCTGGACGTGCTGCGCACCCGGCCGTGGGAAGCCGCCTCCTCCCCCGGCGCCGACGGCTGGGTCCGCGCCCCGATGACCCTGGACGACGAGCCGGTCGGCGGGATCGCGGCCCATCCCGGTGCCGGGCTGGAAGTGGCCGACACGGACCTCGCGATCCTGCGGGTGCTGGCCAACCAGGCGGCCGTCGCGCTGCACAACTCCTTCCTCTTCCACGCCGCCACCCGGCTGCGCGGCCGCACCGAGCAGCTGTCCGAGGCCGCCGAGCGCCAGGCCCGGGACCTCGCCGCGCGCAGCGCCGAGCTCGCCGAGACACAGCGGCGGCTGGTCGAGGCGATGCAGCGGCAGGCGCTGGACGACGAACGGCACCGGATCGCCCGCGAGTTGCATGACAGCGTCACGCAGTACGTCCTCAGTGCGGGGATGACGATGGAGGTGTGCCGCGCCGAGCTGGAAGGGCTGGGCGGGCCCGTCGGTGAGATCGCCGAGCGGCTCTCCTCCGCCAAGGACCTTAACCGGCAGGCCGTGGAACGGCTGCGTGCCGCGATCTACGCACTGCACCACTCCTCGAAGGAACCGTCGGGACCGCTGCCGGTGATGCTGGAGCGGCTGTCCTCGGTGCACCTGCAGACGGAACTGGAGGTGCGGGTACGGGTGGAGGGCAGCCCGGTGCCGCTCCCGCCGCAGGCCGAGCAGTCGATCCTGCGGCTGGCCGGCGAAGCGCTGTTCAACTCCGCCTCGCACGGCCACGCCTCCCGGGCGCTGGTGCTGCTGCGCTACCGGCCCGGCAGCGTCGTACTGAGCGTGTCCGACGACGGCACCGGCGACCCGGCCCAGCTGCGCCGCACGCTGCGCCTGTGCCGGGCCACCGACCTGTCCGGACGCCACCGCGGGCTGGCCAACATGCTGGCCAGGGCGGAGGAGCTGGGCGGCACACTGTCCATCCGCCGGTCGCGGATGGGAGGCATCCAGCTGCGGGTGGAGATCCCGCTGCCGGTGAGCGTCGATCAGGAGGACCCGGATGACTGCTGAGCAGCACGAGCCGCTCCCCACGTCTGCCGTACGGGTCGTACTGGTCGACGACCACGCGATCGTCCGGCAGGGGCTGCGGTCCATTCTGGAGCGCGAACCGGATCTGGAGATCGTCGGAGAGGCCAGCACGGCCGCCGAGGCGCTGGCCGTCACCGAGCGCGCCCGCCCCGACATCGTGCTGCTGGACCTGAAGCTGTCCACGGGAGCCGATGCCGAGGGCCTGGAGCTGTGCTCCCAGCTCACCGAGCGCTGTCCGGGCCCGGCGGTGCTGGTCCTCACCACCTTCCTGGACGATTCCCTGGTGGTGGGCGCGATCCAGCACGGCGCCCGTGGCTATGTGGTCAAGGACGTGGACACCACCGAACTGCTGCGCTCGATCCGCGCGGTGGCCCGCAACGAAAGTGCCTTCGACTCCCGCTCGGCCGCCGCGATGGCGCGGTCCATGCGCCTGCCCACCGATCAGCCTTCTTTCACCGAACGGGAGTTGAAGGTGCTGGAGCTGCTGGCCCGCGGGCTGAGCAACCGCGACATCGGCTCCCGTCTGTACATCTCGGAGACCACGGTGAAGTTCCACGTACGGAACATCATGCGGAAGCTGGACGCGGCCAGCCGCGCGGAGGCGGTGTACGAGGCCAGCAAGTTGGGCGTGATCTGAGAACGGGCGTGATCCGGGAACGGCGGTGACCGGGTCCGGAGATCTGCGGACCCGGTCACCGCGGAGCGGCAGCCGCCGGCGGGGAGGCCGGCGTCAGGGGAGGTCGAGGACCAGCCAGCCGCCGTGGAATTCGGTGACCGTGAACGGGAGCCCGGTGCCCCGGCCGAGATTGACGAGCTGGCCGCGGTCGAAGCACCGCACATGTCCGTACGCGGCTGTCGGCTCGTCCTCGAACGGCACGGCCACCACCACCCGCCGCCGGGTCAGCCGCAGCGCTTCCCGTACGACGGCGGCGCCGTAGCTCGGGTCCACGTGTTCGAGCAGGTGGATGGCGGTCACGGTGTCCACCGAGCGGTCCGGCAGCGGCACCCGCGCCGCGTCGCAGGTCATGGTCTCCACCGGCAGCCGCCGGGCGTCGGCCACGGCCGCGAGCAGCCGCATGGTGCCGGCCGCGAGATCGGAGGCGATCACCGTGTTGCGCCCCCGCTCGGCCAGCAGCAGGGCCAGGAATCCGAAGCAGGCGCCCATGTCGAGTACGGCGCCGGGGGCGACCAGTTCGAGCGTCCTGCGGTACACCGGGGCGAATCCGGCGATGGACGAATGGCCGGCCGGGGACGGGTCCTGCCAGCACTCCCGGATCCGGGCGAGCGTGTTGACGTAGAACCTGTCCCAGGACCGCACGGGCCCGTTCACGCAGGAGCGCACCACCCCGGTGAAGACCCGCTCGAAGATGTCGGGTCCCGACAGCCAGCCGGGCGCGAAGAGTTCCTCGGCGAGCAGCCCGGCCAGGTCGTTGTCCAGCGCTTCCGGGGCCAGCCAGTGGCCCACCTCCACTCGTTGGCCGCGGCGGCGCAGGCAGAAGTGCTCGGTCCGTACGATCGGTGTGCTCGGCCCGCACGCGCCCGCGCAGGGGGCCTCCCGCACGACGCGCACCACATGATCCGCGTAGTGGCCCGGCCGGTTCGGGGCGAGCGGGTCGATGGAGGTGGCGGCGAGGCGGAGCCGGTCGGGGGCGCTCATCGTCCCGTCACCTCCGAGGAGATCCGATCGGCGGTGCGCCGCAGTCCGGCGAGGTCGGCGACGACCTGGACGCGGTCGCACAGTTCCGAGTACTGCGGCAGGTCGCAGGCGCCCAGGCCCCAGGAGTAGCGCGGTTCGGGGGTCAGCCAGATGGTCTGGCGGACCCTGCGGGTGAGCTCTTCGAAGGCCTCGGTCCGCGGGTCATTGCCGTTGCCGCGGCCGTCGCCCAGCACGAGAAGGGTGGTGCGGCGGTTGAACGCCGAATCGTGCTCGGAGCGCAGCAGCTCGAAGGTGCGCCCGTAGTCGGAGTTGGCGTCGGTGTCCAGCAGCCCGCCCGCCGGCAGCCCGTCGAAGACCAGGCCGAGCGCGCGCTCCATCGGATGCTCGGCGAACAGCTCGGTGATCTCCATGGGCTCGTCGACGAAGGCGAACGACCGCACCTGCGCGAACAGCGACTGCAGCCCGTGCACCAGGTGCAGCGTGAACCGCGCGGTGGCCCGTACCGACAGTGATACGTCGACGAGCACCACGAGGCGAGGTTTGTCCTCGGCGCGGCTGACGGTGACCGGGCGAAAGGGCACGCCGTCGTAGCGCATGTTCTTGCGCATCGTGCGGCCCGCATGCACGCGGCCGTTCGGGGTGTTGAGCTTGCGGCTGGTCAGCGCGCCGTGCAGGGAGCGCGCCACGCGGTGCAGCGCCTCCTCCAGCTGGGCGCGCTCGTCCTCGCCGACCCGTTCGGTACGGGCCTGTGCGGCGATCCGTGACTCCACAGCGACCGACTCCAGTTCGGCGAGCCGGTCGAGGTGCCGCTTGAGGAGTTCGGGGAGGTTCTCGATGGTTCCGGCGAGCCGGCGGCGCAGCGCGTCCAGCTGCTGCTCGTCGGCGTCCTCGGCGTCGTCGGCGAACCACCCGAAAAGGGCGTCCTGCTGGGCGACGGTCAGCTCGGTGTCGATCCGGTTGCCGGTGGACGGGGCCAGCTGGCCGGGCGCCCCGGCGCCGTGCAGCCGCTCGGTCTCCAGTTGCACGGTCGGGACGCTGTCGCCGCCGCTGCTCGTGCTGTCCTTGGACAGCACGATCTCATCGGTCATCGAGGCCAGGTCGATCTTGTTGGCCTCCTGGTGCAGGTTGTACTGCTGGGCCAGGTCCTGCTGGTCGAAGTAGTCCCGGATGTCGGCCGGCTTGCCGTGGCTGTGACCCTGCTGCGGGGTCTGCGACGGCTCCTCGGAGACGGTGAACGACTCCAGCTCGCCGGTGTCGGTCAGGTCGTCGTGCTCATGGCTGTGGCCGTGCTCGTCCGCCGTGCCGCCCACCCGACGCAGCGAGAAGAACGCCGTGAACAGCTCGTCGAACGGCTCGTCGTCCCGCCGGTCCTTGATCAGCGCCAGGCGCAGTGCCTCGCGCAGCGTTTCCTTCTCGGCGAGCACGCCGGGCTGGGCCGCGCAGCGCATCGCGTCCATGGCCTCCGACACCGAGACCCGCAGGCCGAACAGGCGCAGGATGCGCACGAACCGGTGCAGGCCGGTCTCCACTGTCGCCTCACCCCGCCTTCACGGTCGCCGACGGGTGATCGCGGCGAACGCCCTGGCGCCCTGGCCCTCGCCAGGTGCGATGCGGCGGGTCGGGCCGGCCCCCGGCGCTCCGTAGTAGCCCTCGTCGTGCCGCCCCGGAAGGTCCTTGGCCGTGCGGACGGCCTGGCCGTCGGGTTCGTCGCCGTCCGGGTCCTGGCCCGGGTCCCGGTGCACATGGCCTGGGCCATGGCTGTGTCCTTGCCCGGGACCATGGCTGTGTCCGTGGCCGTGCCCGTGGGCGTGGTGGCCCGCCTCCGGCAGTTCCGCGTTGGGGTCGACCAGCCGGGGCAGTACGCCCAGCGCGCGGTCCATGTCCCGTTCGTACTTGAGGACCACGTTGGCCGTCTCGGCGAGCACCGCGGGGTTGAGTTCCTGTACGCCGAGTACGGCGAGGGTGCGGGCCCAGTCGATGGTCTCGGAGATGCTGGGGCTCTTGCGCAGCTCCAGCTCGCGCAGTCCGCGCACCACCTCCACCAGATGCCCGGCCGCGGCGTCCGGCAGCCCGGTGTTTTTGGCCTTGAGGATCGCCAGCTCCCGCTCGGCGTCCGGGTAGTCCAGGAACAGGTGCAGACAGCGCCGCTTGAGCGCGGCGGAGAGGTCGCGGGTGTTGTTGGAGGTGAGCACCATGTACGGCGGGATCTTCGCGGTGTACGTACCGATCTCGGGCACCGACACCTGGAACTCCGCCAGGCACTCCAGCAGCACCGCCTCCAACGCCTCGTCTGCGCGGTCGACTTCGTCGATCAGCAGGACGGCGGGCTCTTCGCCGCGTACCGCGTCCAGCAGCGGGCGGGGCGCGAGGAAGCGGTCGGAGAAGAACGCGCTGTCCTGTTCGCTGATGCGCTGCATCGCGGTGGCCAGGTCGGGCGCGGCGGCGGTGATCTCGCCGATCTTGTCCCGGAGCATCTGCGTGTACAGCAGCTGCTTGCCGTAGTCCCACTCGTAGAGCGCCTTGCTCTCGTCCTGGCCCTCGTAGCACTGGAGCCGCAGCAGCCGTCGGCCGGTGGCGGCGGCGAGGGTCTTGGCGAGTTCGGTCTTGCCGACCCCGGCCGGCCCTTCCAGCAGGACCGGTTTGTCCATCCGGGACAGCAGGAACACGGTCGTCGCCAGCCGGCGGTCGGCGATATAGCCGTGGTCGGCGAACCGTGCGGTCACGTCGTCGACCGAGCTGAACTCCCCTTGTGCTGCTGCGTGGTGATCGGGTGTATCGGGCACGGCTCCTCCGTCCGGGTGGCGGAGGCGGGGTCGGCGCACGCCGGCCCCGCCTCCGCGGCTGTCGCTCAGCTGAGCAGGTCGTCCAGGTCACCGGTCATGCAGTGCTCGACGACCGGCCGGACCGTGTCGAACGTGCACTCCTTGGCGTTGCCCGGGGTGCAGGCGTCGCCGAGGACATGGTGGGTGATGCGGTCGACGTCAGCGGCATCGCCCTTGATCACCGACGCCTGCTCGTAGTACTTCGTCGGGCCCGTGCCGAGCCGGTTCTTGGAGTAGGACTCCTGCGTGACATCGACGAACCGCTCCGGGATACCCACGTCGCGCAGCAGCCGGACAGACGCCTCCAGCGCCGCCTCGGCGGCCTTCACCTTGGTCATGCCATGCGTGTCCACGCCCATCGCCTCGGCGATGTCCGCGAACCGCTCGTAGGCCGCGGGCATGTTGAAGGCCCATACGCGCGGCAGGGCGATGGCGTTGTTCAGCCCGTGATGGGTGTCGTAGAAGGCGCTGACAGCGTGCGAGATGGAGTGGACGATGCCCAGGCCACCGGAGTTGAACGCCTGCGCCGCGATGTACTGGGCGTACATCATGCCTTCACGGCCCGCCAGGTCCTGGCCGTTCCACACCGCCTGCCGCAGGTGCTGGGCGGTCAGCTTGATGGCGTGCAGCGAATTGCCCAGCGACGGCTGGAAGTTCAGCCGCGAGATGTACGGCTCCGAGGCGTGCGCGAGCACGTCGAAGCCGCACTGCGCGGTGTAGTCCAGCGGGCAGTCGTAGTAGAGCGTGGGGTCGTCAACCGCCAGGCTGGCCACAGAGGCGTCGTCGAAGGCCACGTACTTGTGCGGGTTGTCCGGGTCGGTCGTGGTGTCGGTGATGACATACGCCCACGAGGTCTCCGAGCCGGTGCCCGCAGTGGTGGACACCGCGATGTGCGGCGGGTTCTTGGGGTTCTCCGACTTGTTGAAGCCCTCGAACTCATTGACGCTGCGGCCGTCGTGGGCCACCGAGATCCGCGCTCCCTTGCACGCGTCGTGCGAGGAGCCGCCGCCGATCGACACGAAGGAGTCGCACTTGTTCTCCTGGTACAGCGCCACGGCGTCCATGACGTTGTAGTCCTTGGGGTTGGACTCGACCTTGTCGTACAGCACGACCTCCAGGCCGTGGTACTTCATCGACTCGACGATCTTGTGCACGGTGTCGCTGCCGCGGAGTCCCGTGGTCATCACGAGCGTCCGCTTGAAGCCCAGTTTCTTCGCCTCGGGGCCGATCAGCTCGTGGGCGCCGGGGCCGAGGAGCGCCCGCGGGAACGGGTGGAACTCCTTGATCGGGAAGGGCTTGAGAAGTTCATCGACCTGCATGGGCCACTTTTCCTCTCCGCGCACTCGGCGCGTGTTCTGCGGCGACTGCTCCTTTGCCGGCGGCGCAGCTGTCCGGTGTGGAGCTCGGACGCCGAGAACGTAAGCGGCCCGGTCCGCCCCGCGGAACCCGTGCGGGGCCGATCCCGATCACCCGGGCAGCCGCTCGATACGAACGGACGGCCCCGGACCTGTCCGATCGGACAGGGTGCGGGCGGGGTACGGGCGGCGGCGACGGCCACGGGGGCTCGGTACGGGGCCCTACCTGTGCGTCCGGACAGGTAGAGGGCAGCCAAAAGCACGGCGAAACGCGCCGCACCGCCCCCCTAACTTCGGTTCAGGAGCACGACCGCTCCGGTCCAGGAGCACGACCGAACACCGTCAGAGAGGGATCGAGATGTCCGAGGAAGTCCGTACCGCCCAGCAGGACGCCGACGTCACCACCGACACCACGGCGATCCCCGCCGAGATCGTCGAGGAGCTTCTCGTGGAAGAGGTCTCCATCGACGGCATGTGCGGCGTCTACTAAGGGCGATCACCGTGATCCCCCCGTTCGACGCCGAACGGCCCTACCGGCTGAATCCCAGTGTCGCGCTGCGCCCCGAGCCCTTCGGGGCGCTCGCGTACCACTTCGGCAACCGGCGGCTGTCGTTCCTGAAGGCACCGGAACTCGTCGAGCTCGTCTCCGGGCTCGAGCGGCACCTCAGTGTGACCGAGGCCCTGGCCGAGGTTCCCGGCCGCCGGCGCGACGCCTCCCTGCGCGCACTGGCCTCTTTGGCCGCCGCCGACATGATCATTCCTCAGTGAAGCGGAAGCGAGTCCGGTGATGACCACCACCTGCGAACCCTCGCACGCCGAGCCCGTCCCGGCCCTCGTCGAGCAATTCAAGGGCGGCCTGCTCGCCCCCATCTGCCTGACGTGGGAGTGGACGTACGCGTGCAACCTGTCCTGCGCCCACTGCCTGTCCTCATCGGGCCGGCGTGACCCGTTTGAGCTCACCACCGACGAGATCAAGTCGGTGATCGACGAGCTGCAGCGGATGCAGGTGTTCTACGTCAACGTCGGCGGCGGCGAGCCGACCGTACGCCCGGACTTCTGGGAGCTGCTGGACTACGCGGTGGCGCACCAGGTGGGCGTGAAGTTCTCCACCAACGGCCTGCGGCTGACCCCCGAGCGTGCCCGGCAGCTGGCCGCCACCGACTACATCGACGTACAGATCTCGCTGGACGGCGCGACCCGCGAGGTCAATGACGCGGTGCGCGGGCACGGCTCGTACGACATGGCGGTGCGCGCCATGGAGAACCTGTCCGACGCGGGCTTCGAGGACTTCAAGATCTCGGTCGTCATGACCCGCGAGAACGTCCCTCAGCTGGACGACTTCGCCGCCATCGCCGACCGGTTCGGCGCCCAGCTGCGCATCACCCGGCTCCGCCCGTCGGGGCGCGGCGCGGATGTGTGGGACGACCTGCACCCCACCGCCGAGCAGCAGCAGGAGCTGTACCACTGGCTGGTCGGCAACGGCGAGCGGGTGCTGACGGGCGATTCGTTCTTCCACCTCAACGCCCTGGGCTCGACGCCGATCCCGGGTCTGAACCTGTGCGGGGCCGGGCGGGTGGTCTGCCTGATCGACCCGGTGGGCGATGTCTACGCCTGCCCGTTCGCCATCCATGACGCGTTCAAGGCGGGCAATATCCGTACGCCCGGCGGGTTCGACGAGGTGTGGCGGACCTCGCCGCTCTTCCAGGAGCTGCGCGGCGAGCAGTCCTCCGGGGCCTGCACCTCCTGCTCGGCGTTCGATGTCTGCCAGGGCGGCTGCATGGCCGCGAAGTTCTTCACCGGACTGCCGCTGGACGGCCCGGACCCCGAGTGCGTCAAGGGGCACGGCGCCGCCGCGCTGAGCGCGGTGGACCGTCGGCTGCCGCCGCAGGGCAAGGACCACTCGCACCGTACGGTGCCGCTGGGCATGCCGTCGCTGCGCGTCCCGGCGAAGCCCTGCGATGCGAGCCCGCTGGCCGGTGGCGCATGACCGCGATCACCGATCCGATCACGCTGGCCGGCCGGCCGGCGCCGAGCCGGGTGATGTTCGGCCCGCACGAGACCAACCTGGGGGACGGGCGGTCGTTCTCCGGCCGGCACGCGGCCTATTACGCCCGCCGGGCGGCCGGCGGTGCGGGCCTGATCGTCACCGAGACCGCGAGTGTGCACGCGTCGGACTGGCCCTACGAGCGCGCCCCGCTGGCCGCCGAGTGCGGGCCCGGCTGGGCGGAGGTGGCCGCCGCCTGCCGCCCGCACGGGGCGCTGGTGGTGGCCTCGCTCGGCCATGCCGGGATGCAGGGGTCATCCGCGTACTCGCAGAGCGTGCTGTGGGCGCCCTCGCGGGTGCCGGACGCCGGGTCGCGCGAGTTGCCCATGGAGATGGAGCAGCCGGAAATCGACGCGCTGGTCGAGGGGTTCGCCTCGGCCGCCGCGCTGGCGGTGCGCTGCGGCGCGGATGGCGCGGATGGCGCGGATGGCCTGGACGGCGTGGAGATCAACGCCGGTCAGCACTCCCTGCTGCGGCAGTTCCACTCCGGGCTGACCAATCTGCGCGAGGACCGCTACGGCGAGGACAAGCTCGCGCTGACCGAGCAGGTGCTGCGGGCCGTACGGGAGAGAGTCGGCGAGGACCGGGTACTGGGACTGCGGCTGTGCTGCGACGAGCTGGCGCCATGGGCCGGGGTCACCCCGGACCTCGCCGCCGAGCAGGCGCGGCGGCTCGCCGGGCTGGTCGACTACCTCGTGGTGGTCCGCGGTTCGATCTACTCGGTCCCGGCCACCAGGCCCGATCTGCACACCGGGCCCGGGTTCAACGCGGAGCTGTGCGGCCGTATCCGGGACGCCGTCGGCGGCACCGCCCCCGTCGTGCTCCAGGGCTCCGTCACCGACCCCGACCAGGCACAACACTGGCTGACGGGCGGCGTGGCCGACCTGGTGGAGATGACCAGGGCGCAGCTCGCCGACCCGGATCTGGTGGCGCAATGTCGCGGCGGACAGGCGCACCGGGTCCGCCCCTGCATGCTGTGCAACCAGACGTGCGCCGTACGGGACAACCGCAACCCCGTCGTCACCTGTGTCGTGGAGCCGCGCAGCGGACACGAGACGCAGGACCCCGAGGTCGGCGGGAACGACCGGGTCCGGCACGACGTCCTCATCGTCGGCGGCGGGCCCGCCGGTATGGAGACCGCACGCGTGCTGGCCCAGCGGGGCCACCGCGTGGAACTGGCCGAACGCGGGCCGCAGCTGGGCGGCATGCTCGCCACCGCCGCGCTGGTGCACGGCCGGGAACGGCTCGGCCTGACGGTGGAGTGGTGGCGGCAGGAGCTGCTCCGCCTGGGCGTGTCCGTACGGCTCGGGCACGAGGTCACGGCGGCCGGGATGGACGCCGCGCTGGCCGAGGGCCGGCAGGTGGTCCTGGCCACCGGATCGGTGGCAGGACCGCGCGAGTACGAGATCGCCGCGGACGCGCAGGTCATCGAGGCCGCCGAGCTGGTCGAACTGGTGGGTTCCGGGCTCTCGGAGGAGCGGCGTACGGGCCGGGCCGTGGTGTACGACCCGGTCGGCGGGCCCGTGGGGGTCGGCGTCGCGGAGCTGCTCGCCGCGCGCGGCTGGGCGGCCTCCCTGGTCACACAGGACCAGATCGCGGGCACCCAGCTGGCCATCACCGGTGATCTGGCGGACGCAAACGCGCGGCTGCAACGGGCCGGAGTCGTACGGGAGACGCGCAGTCTGCTGCGCGCGGCGGCCGCGGACCATGTGGTGCTGGAGGACCGGTGGACCGGTGAACGCCGCACCGTGGACTGCGCGTTCGTCGTCCACTGCGGGCACCGGCTGCCCGACGAGGAACTGTATCTGCACCGGCCCGGCACGCCGCGCGCCGGTGACTGCACCGCGCCGCGCACCGTGCACGAAGCGGTGCTGGAGGCGCGCCGGGTGGCCCTCGCCGTCGGCGCGGCGGGCGAGCGCCCCGGTGTGCGGGGCGGTCTGCACACCCTGACCGTGGCAGGAGGCGTCCGATGAGCGGGACCGGGCCGTACCGTTACTTGTTCTCCCCGCTGCGGGTCGGACCGGTCGCGGTACGCAACAGGATCGTCTTCTCCGCGCACTTGACCAACTACGCCCAGGACGGCCTGCCGAGCGAGCAGCACGCCGCGTACTACGAGGCGCGCGCCGCGGGCGGGGCCGGGCTGATCATCACCGAGGAGCACTCGACCCACCCCACGGACTGGCCGTACGAGAAGCTGATCCATGGCTTCCACCGGTCGGTGATTCCCGGCTACCGCAGGATCACCGAAGCGGTGCACCGGCACGGCGCACCGATCTTCGCCCAGCTCAACCACAACGGCGGCCAGGCGTCCTCGATGTTCTCCCGGCTCCCGGTGTGGGCGCCGAGCCCCGTGCCGGACCCGATGTTCCGCGAGGTCCCCAAGGCCGTCGAGCAGCACGAGATCGCCGAGATCGTCGCGGGGTACGGCCTCGTCGCCGGGCACTGCGCCGAGGGCGGGTTCGACGGTGTGGAGCTCCAGTGCTCGCACTCCTCCATCGTGCGCGGCTTCCTCTCCCCCGCCACCAACAAGCGCACCGACGCGTACGGCGGCACGCTGCGCAACCGGGCCAGGATCCTGCTGGAGATCATCGACGCGGTGTGCGAGGCCATCGGCCCCGGCCGGGCGCTGGGCGTACGGATCTGCGGGGACGAGCTGATCGAGGGCGGCACCACGCTGGACGAGGCCGTCGAGGTCGCGCGGCTGGTGGAGGCCACCGGGAAGGTCGACTACATCAACACCTCGATCGGGGTCGCCACCGCGACGCTGTTCATGATCGAGGCGTCCATGGCCGTCCCCGCCGGGTACGCGCTGTTCATCGCCAACGCCATGCGCCAGGCCGTGAACATCCCGGTGATCGGCGTGGGCCGGATCAAGGACCCCGTACAGGCCGAACGGGCGCTGGCCGAGGGCCACTGCGACCTGGTGGGCGTGGTGCGCGGGCAGATCGCCGACCCCGACTTCACCGCCAAGGCCCGCGCCGGGCAGTCCGGCGACATCCGCAACTGCCTGTCCTGCAACCAGGAGTGCGTGGGCCGGATGGGCCTGAACCGGTGGCTGGGCTGCATCGAGAACCCGGCCGCGGGACGGGAGGCCGGGATCGCCGCACGGCGGCCCGCGGCCGCCACCCGGGAGATCAGTGCCGGCACCGCCGCAGTGCCGCTGCCCACCCCCGTACGCAGGGGCAAGCGCGTGCTCGTCGTCGGCGGCGGGCCGGCGGGTCTCCAGGCCGCGTCCACGGCCGCCCGGCGCGGCCACCGGGTCACCGTGTACGAGCGCGCGCCGCGGAGCGGCGGCCAGGTCGCGGTGGCCGCGTCGGTGCCCTCCCGTGCCGAATTCCTCGATGTGGTGCGCAATCTCCAGGTCGAGTGCCGGCGCCACGGCGTCGAGATCAGAACGGGCTGCGAGGCCGACGCGCGGACGCTGCTGGACGAGGCGCCGGACGCCGTGGTGCTGGCCACCGGCGCGCGCCCGCAGCCTCCGCACTGGGCCGGCGGCCACCCCCGCGTCGTGGACGTCCGCGACGTGCTCGAAGGCAGGGTCCAGCCGGCCGGTGACGTCGTGGTCGTCGACGACCTCGGCTTCCACCAGGCCACCAGCGTCGCCGAAGTCCTCGCCGACCGCGGCTGCGCGGTGGAGATCCTCACCGCCGGGATGGTCGTCGGCCAGGACCTCGGCATCACCCTCGACATGGAGACGTTCAACGTGCGTGCGCACGCCAAGGGCATCCGCCAGTCCACCGACCTGGTGGTGATGGCGGCGGCGAACCGGCCGGGCAGCGAGACCGCCGAGGACTCCGGTGGGCACTCCGCCGAGAACTCCGGTGGGGTGGTGCTGAGCCTCCTCCACCACCCCACCGGTCAGGGGGCCGAGCGGCACTGCGACTGGGTCGTCTGCGCGACCCACCAGGCGCCCGAGGACGGCCTGTGGCATGAGCTGCGCAACGGCGAGAGCCATGGCACGAAGCCCGAAGTGCACCGGATCGGCGACTGCCTGGCACCGCGCCGCGCCCACGCCGCCGTGATCGAGGGCAACCGGGTCGGGGAGGCGCTGTGAGCCTGCCACGCGGTCTGGGCATGGCCGCCGTGATCACCGTGCGCGACGGCGAACTCCCCGTGGGGGCCGACGAGACGGTCGCCGAGGCGGGCGGCCTCGCGCTGCTCGCCGGGGCCGGCACCCGGGAGGCCGCGGGGACGCTGCGCGCGGCCCGCCGCGTGTGGCTCGTCGAGAGCGAATCGGTCGCGCCGGGCCGGCTCGCGGCCGCGCTTGCTCCCGAACTGGCCGACGTGGGTGGTGTGTTGCTGCCCGCCTCGCCGGACGGTCGGGACCTGGCGCCGCGGCTGGCCGTGGAGCTGGGCCGCCCGCTGCTGGCCGGCGCGGTGCGCTGCGTACCGGGCGAGGCCGAGCTGTCCCGGCTGGACGGCCGGCTGTCGGTACGGGTCGCGCTGGGCGGCCCGGCCGTGCTGACCCTGCTCCCCGGCGTCCGCGGCGCACCGGAACCGCAGGGCCCGCCCGAGATCACCGAACTCCCCCTGAACACACCGGACATCCGGCGGGACGCCGAGACCATCGAGGTGCTCCAGCCCGAGCCCAGCACCATGGACCTGGCCGAAGCGCCGCGGATCCTGGGCGGCGGCGCGGGGCTGGTGCCCGCCGGGGTGGACGGGCTCTCCACCATGCGGCTGCTGGCCGATGTCGCGGCCGCGCTCGGCGCGAGCGCCGGTGCCACCCGCGTGGTCACCGACGCCGGGTGGACGGGCTACGACCGGCAGATCGGCACCACCGGTGTGAGTGTCGACCCCGACCTGTACATCGCGTTCGGTATCTCCGGCGCATCGCAGCACATCGGCGGGCTCGGGCAGCCACGGCACGTGGTGAGCGTGAACACCGACCCGTCCTGCCCGATGACCGACATGGCCGACCTCGGCATCGTGGCCGACGCCCCCGCCGTACTCGGCGAACTGGCCCGCCGGCTGGGCGTGGACCGGGCCGCGGAAGCCGTAGCGGCGGCGAAGGGTGAGAACCATGGCTGACATGCCTGAGGAAGCAACGACCGTGGACGCCGTCGTGGTCGGCGCGGGCCCGGCCGGATCGGCCGCCGCGCTCGAACTGGCCCGCGCCGGACGCAGCGTGGTGCTCCTCGAACGCGGCGCGTACCCCGGTGCGAAAAACGTCTACGGCGGAGTGGTGTACGCCAGGGTCCTGGACGAGGCCGTTCCACGCTGGTGGGAAGAGGCGCCCGTACAGCGCTGGGTGACCCGCCGCAGCACGATGGTGCTGACCGGCTCCCAGGCCCTCACCGTCGACTTCCGTACCGCCGCCTGGGGCGGGCCGCCGTACAACGGCATGACCACCTACCGCGCCGACTTCGACTCCTGGCTGGCCGGCAAGGCGGTCGAGGCCGGGGCGCAGCTCGTCGCCTCCACCGTGGCCCGCAGCCTGCTGTGGGATGCCGCGGGGCGGGTCGTGGGCGTACGGACGGACCGGCCCGACGGGGACATCAGAGCACGCATGGTGATCGCCTGTGACGGTGTGAACTCCTTCCTCGCCAAGGAAGCCGGGCTGCTGCCGCGCACCAGCCCCGAGCACACCACCTTGGGTGTGAAGGAGACCCTCGCCCTGCCGCGTGCGGTGATCGACGAGCGCTTCGGGCTGCTCGGCGACCATGGCATGGACATCGAGATGCTCGGCTGCACCGAGGGCATCCCGGGCGGCGGCTTCCTCTACACCAACCAGGACTCGGTCTCCATCGGCGTGGTGGCCGGCCTCGAAGGACTGGCCGAGGCGAAGACCCGCCCGGAGGAGCTGATCGCTCGGCTCAAGGCGCATCCGGCCATCGCCCCGTACGTGCGGGACGCGCAGTTGAAGGAGTACTCCGCGCATCTCATTCCGGAGGGCGGGTACCGGACGATTCCGAAGCTGGCCATTGACGGGATGCTGGTCGCCGGTGACGCGGCGGCCATGTGCCTGGCAGCCGGACTGTGGCTGGAGGGCGTCAACTTCGCGATCGGCGCGGGCCTGGCGGCCGGGCGGACCGCGGCGGAGGCGATCGCGGCCGGCGACACGTCGGCGCGCGGGCTGGCCGGCTACCGGCGGCGGCTGGCGGACTCCTTCGTCCTCGCCGACCACAAGCGGCTGCGCGACGCCCCTGACCTGGTGCTCGGCGAGCGGATGCAGCGTCAGTACCCGGGCCTGGTCTGTGACCTCGCCGAGCAAGTGTTCACGGTGACCAACCCGCGCCCCAAGCGGGGCATGGCCGCGGAGTTCCTTCGCGCGGCCCGTCGCAACGACGTACGGCTGCGGGATCTCGCACGCGACGGTCTGAAATCGCTGCGGACTTTTGGATGAGGAGGCAGGGAAAGATGAACCATTCCGCGAGGTATCCCGATGCGGTGTACCCGGACTCCATGCGATATCCCGACGTGTCCTTCGAGGACCGGATGTCCACCGTCGACTTCCGGGTGGGCGAGCGGGCGCACATCACCGTGGACTCCGAGGTGTGCCGCTCGTGCACCACCAAGGAGTGCGTCCACGCCTGCCCGGCCGATCTGTTCGCCCCCACGGCGGACGGCGGAATCCTGTTCAACTACGAACAGTGCTTCGAGTGCGGTACCTGCTACCAGATCTGCAACGCCGAGGGCGCGATCAGCTGGACCTACCCCGACGGCGGCGACGGCGTCGCGTTCCGGAAGGGGTGAGGCGGCGATGGGCGTGATCGTCAGCGTACTGGGACGGTCCACGCGGGCGACCGAGGTCGACCCGCTCACCGGGGCGGTGACCGCCGAGCCCCGCGACCGCGGCCCCCACCCCTGCGACCTGGCGGCGCTGGAACAGGCCCTGCGGCTCGCCGAACGGTGGGACGTACGCGTCGTCGCGGTCGCCATCGGCCCGCCCGAGGCCGATGCGACGCTGCGGGAGGCGCTGGCGGCCGGGGCGGCCGAAGTCCTACGCGTCGAGCCCGTATCCGGCGCCGGAAGCACGGGCAGTACGGGCAGTACGGGCGCCATCGGAGCCACGGGCACAGGAAGCGCCGGAAGCGCCGATCCGTCCGGGATGGTGGACGGGGGCCAGGAGTCGGCCGCCGCGCTCGCCGAGGCGCTGCGGCGGTGCTACGGGGTGCCCGACCTCCTGCTGTGCGGGGACGCCCCGGCCGACGACGCCACCGGGTCCTTCGCCGCCTTCCTCGCCGCCGAGCTGAACGCCGAACAGGCCCTGGGCGTCGTGCACATCGAGCCGGACGGCGCCGACGCCCTGCGGGTGCAGCGACGGCTGGACGGCGGCCGCCGCGAGGTGCTGCGGGTGCGCCGGCCCGCCGTGGTGTCCGTCGAGGCCGCAGGGGTGCGGCTGCGGCGCGCGGGGCTTCGGGCGGTGCTCGCGGGGCGGCAGGCCCACGTACCGACCATGACAGCGACCGCCGTGACCACGGCTTCAACGGCGACGGGCGTACGGCCGCCGCGGGTGCTCGGCGCACAGCCGTACCGACCCCGGCCCCGTACGCTCCCCGGCCCGCACGGCACGGCGCACCTGAGGGTGCTGGAGCTGACCGGAGCGCTGGTGGAGCGCACCCCGCCCACCGTCGTCGGCCCGCTCGCCCCGGAAGCGGCAGTCGAGGAACTCCTCGGCTATCTGCACCGCCACGGCTGCCTCGGCGAGGACGGCACGCCATGACGGCCCGCCTCGCCGACGTCTCCTGGCCCGAACTGACGGCCCGGCGGCCGCTGGTGCTCCTCCCGGTCGGCTCCTGCGAGCAGCACGGTCCGCACCTGCCGCTGGACACCGACTCCTCGGTGGCCGAGGCCGTCGCCGGGCGGACCGCGGCCCGGCTCGGGGACGAGATGGACCTGATGGTCGCGCCGGTCCAGCCGTACGGGGCCAGCGGCGAGCACGAAGGTTTCCCCGGCACGGTCTCCATCGGGCAGACCGCGCTGGGCCTGCTGATCCTGGAGACCGGGCGCTCGATGCTGCGCTGGGCGGGCCGGCTGCTGGTGGTCAACGGGCACGGCGGCAATGTCGCCCCGCTGGCCAGGGCCGTGGCCCGGCTGCGCTACGAGGGCCGGGACGTCGCCTGGTGGCCCTGCGTCCCGCCCGGGTCCGACCCGCACGCGGGGCGCGCCGAGACCTCGATGATGCTGGGGTTGCGGCCCGAGGCGGTGCGCACAGCGCAGGCGGTTGCCGGGCCGACCGACCCGATCGAGCACCTGATGGAGCGGCTGATCGCGGATTCCCTCCGGGAGGTCAGCCCGTCGGGAGTCATCGGCGACCCGGCCGGTGCGGACGCCGCGGAGGGGCGCCACCTACTGGAGACCATGGCGGACGGGCTCACCGGGGACATCCGCGCCTGGCGGGTGAACGACCAGGGCCGACTCGGCGCCCCCGCGACCGGCTCCGGCGCCACTGCGACGGGCCGGGTCAAGCCGTCACAGGGAGCGGAGCAGTGACGAGACGTCAGGTCGCTGTGGTCACCGGCGCCGCGCGAGGCATCGGAGCCGCTGTCGTACGACGGCTGGCCGCCGACGGCTGGGCCGTGGTCGCGGTGGACTCCTGCACGGACGACCCCGGTGTGCCGTATCCGCTCGCCCGCCCGGATGAACTGGCCTCCCTAGCACGGGAGTTGCCCCGCGTGCGTACCGTGCAGGCGGACGTACGGGACGCCGCGGCCCTCGCCGAAGCGGTCGAGCTGGCCGAGCGGGAGTTCGGCCATGTGGACGCGGCCGTGGCGGCGGCCGCCGTGATCCTCGGCGGCGGCCCGGTCTGGGAACAGTCCGAGACGGACTGGCGAACGCTCTTCGACGTGGACGTCACCGGCGTGCTGAATCTCGCCCGCGCCGCCGTGCCCGCACTGCTGCGCGGCCCTCGGCCCCGCCAGGGACGGTTCGTCGCGCTCGCCTCGGCGGCCGCGCACCGCGGGCTGTGGGGCCTGGGCGGCTACTGCGCCGCCAAGCACGCCGTACTGGGCCTGGTCCGCGGACTCGCCTGCGATCTGCAAGGCACGGGTGTGCACGCGGTCGCCGTCTCCCCCGGGTCCACCAGGACCGACATGCTGCGCGCCACCGCCGACCTCTACGACCTGGACGACGTCGAAAAGCTCGCCGAGAACCAGCTCGTACGGCGGCTGCTGGAACCGGACGAGGTGGCCGCCGCCGTCGCCTGGGCATGCTCGCCCGAGTCCGCCGCCGTCACGGGATCCGTACTGCACGCGGACGGGGGGTTCACCGGATGACCGCGGACCACCGAATGACCGCGGACCCCCTCCCCGCGCCGCCCGACACCCGCCTGCCGCATGGCTTCACCGTCGAACTCGCCCCCGACGCCCACCGCTCGCGCGACGGCCGGCTGGTGCTCGGCGGCTCGCCGCCCCGGGTGCTGCGGCTGAGCGCGACCGCCGCGGGCCTGCTCGGCCGCGGCCGGTTCACGGTGACGGACCGGGCCACCGGCACCCTCGCCCGGCGGCTGCTGGACATCGGCGTCGTCCATCCCCGCCCGGACACCGGTCCGGTGCGCGGGACCACGGTGGTAATCCCGGTACGCGACCGGGCGGACCTGGTACGCCAGTTGCTCACCCGGCTGGCCGCCGACCCGCAGACGGCGGACCTGCCGGTGCTGGTGGTCGACGACGGCTCCGCGCGCCCCGCGGAGCTGGCCGCGGCGGTCCGCCGGTACGGAGCCCGGCTGCTCGTCCATCCCCGTAACCTCGGTCCCGCCGCCGCGCGCAACACCGGACTGCGCCACGCCACCACCCCGTACGTGGCCTTCCTCGACTCCGATGTGCTGCCCGAACCGGGCTGGATGGCACCGCTGTTGGCACAGTTCGCCGATCCCTCGGTGGCGCTGGCCGCACCGCGCGTGGTCTCGGCCCAGGCACGCCGGCAGGGGCGGCTGGACCGATACGAAGAGGTCAGGTCACCGCTGGACATGGGCGCGCGGGAGGGCCCGATCGTGCCGCTGTCCGCGCTCGCCTATGTGCCCAGCGCGACGGTGGTGGTCCGGCGGGAGGCCGTCGGCACCGGATTCGCCCCGCACCTGCGCGTCGCCGAGGACGTCGACCTGTGCATGCGGCTGCACGAAGCGGGCTGGCGGCTGAGCTACGTCCCCGGCTCCAGGGTGGGCCACCGGCACCGCACCGACCTGCGCAACTGGCTTGCCCAGCGGGCCGGTTACGGCACCGGCGCCGCCGACCTGGCGTTGCGCCACCACGGTCAGGTCCCGCCGCTGCACGCCGCGCCGTGGTCACTCGCCGCCTGCGCGCTGGCGCTCCGCGGCACGGCCGCCCCGGCTGCCGCCGCGGTGGCGCTCACCGCGGTGACCGCGGCGCGGCTGGTCCGCCGGCTGCCGGACGCGGACACCCCGGTCCGGGCGGGCACGCTGCTGACGCTGGCCGGGCTGCGCGGCACCGGCGAGCAGCTGCTGCGCTGCGCGACCCGGCACCACTGGCCCATCGCCGTACTCCTCGGAGCGTCCAGCCGCCACGCCCGGCGCATCCTCCTAGCGGGCGCGCTGGCCGAGGGACTGATCGACTACCGACGCTGCCGCCCCCGGCTGAATCCCCTGGAGTACGTACTGATCCGCCGCCTGGACGACCTCGCGTACGGCTGGGGCGTCTGGCACGGCGCCCTGCGCCGCCGTACCGCGGCACCGCTCATCCCACGAATCGCCCTGTCCACGTCCACATCCACGTCCACGCCACCCTCCACATCACCATCCACGTCCTCGGCGCGAGCAGACGGGCCCCACCAACCTTCCACCAACCTCCGCACGCCACATTGAGCCCACCCGACCACACACACAGTGAAGCCCTGCCATCACCCGAACCCATCCCCCCATCCACACCCACCCATATCCATCCACATCCACTTGCACTTTCCCGGAGGCCCCGACATGACGTTCCCGTCCGCTGAGGAATCGACCCCGCAGGCCGGCGCGACGGCCGACCCCTACGCGCAGGCGAACGCCGACCGGGAGTCCTTCTGGGCCGAGGAGGCCGGACGGCTGCACTGGGACACCAAGTGGATCGAGGTGCTCGACTGGTCGGACGCGCCGTTCGCCCAGTGGTTCAGCGGCGGAAAACTGAACGTGGCGTACAACTGCGTCGACCGCCATGTCGAGGACGGCCACGGCGACCAGGTCGCGTTCCACTGGGAGGGCGAGCCGGGCGACACCCGTACGATCACCTACGCCGACCTCCGGCGCGAGGTCTGCGGAACGGCCAACGCCCTGCTCTCGCTCGGCCTGACCGCGGGCGACCGGGTCGCCATCCAGCTCCCGATGATCCCCGAAGCGGTCTTCGCGATGCTGGCCTGCGCGCGCCTCGGGCTGCCGCACAGCGTGGTGTTCGGCGGCTTCTCCCCGGCCGCGCTGCAGTCCCGAATCGAGGATGCCGAGGCGAAGCTGCTGATCACCTCGGACGGCCAGTACCGCCGGGGCTCGGCCGTGGCGATGAAGGACGGCACCGACGAGGCCACCAGGAAGACCCCCAGCATCGACCATGTCCTGGTGGTCAGGAGGACCGGCGGGGAGGTGTCCTGGACCGAGGGCCGGGACCTGTGGTGGCACGACCTGGTGGACGCCCAGCCCGAGGAGCACACCCCGCAGCCGTTCGACTCCGAACACCCGCTCTTCATCCTCTACACCTCGGGGACCACGGGGAAGCCCAAGGGCATCCTGCACACCTCGGGCGGATACCTGACCCAGGCCGCGTACACCCACCGGGCCGTCTTCGACCACCGCCCGGGCCAGGACGTGTACTGGTGCACCGCCGACATCGGCTGGATCACCGGCCACTCCTACATCGTGTACGGGCCGCTGGCCAACCGCGCCACCTCCGTCATGTACGAGGGGACGCCCAACACCCCGCACGAGGGGCGCCACTTCGAGATCGTGCAGAAGTACGGCGTGTCCATCTACTACACCGCGCCGACCCTGATCCGGTCCTTCATGAAGTGGGGCGATGACATCCCGGCCCGCTACGACCTGTCCTCGCTGCGGGTGCTGGGCAGCGTCGGCGAGCCGATCAACCCGCAGGCGTGGCTCTGGTACCGGGAGCACATCGGCGGCAACCGTACGCCGATCGTCGACACCTGGTGGCAGACTGAGACCGGCGCCGTCATGATCTCGCCGCTCCCCACGGGCACCACGGCCCAGCCCCCGAAGCCCGGCTCGGCCCGGACCCCGCTGCCGGGCATCTCCGCCCTGGTCGTCGACGACCAGGGCCGGCCGGTCGACCGGGGCGGCAGCGGCTACCTCGTCCTGGACCAGCCCTGGCCGTCCATGTTGCGCGGCATCTGGGGCGACGAGGAGCGCTACCGGGACACGTACTGGTCCCGCTTCGCCCAGCAGGGCTACTACTTCGCCGGGGACGGTGCGCGGTACGACGCGGACGGCGACATCTGGCTGCTGGGCCGGGTGGACGACGTCATGAACGTCTCCGGACACCGGATCTCCACCGCCGAGGTCGAGTCGGCCCTGGTCTCCCACCCGACCGTGGCCGAGGCCGCCGTCGTCGGCGCGGCGGACGCGACAACCGGACAGGCCATCGTCGCCTTCGTCATCCTGCGTGACGGCGCTCCGGAAGGCGGGGCGGACGTCGCCGCGGCGCTGCGCGAGCACGTGGCCAGAGAGATCGGCCCGATCGCCAAGCCCCGTCAGATCATGGTCGTTCCGGAGCTGCCGAAGACCCGCTCCGGCAAGATCATGCGGCGACTGCTCCGCGACGTAGCGGAAAACCGGGAAATCGGCGACGTCACCACCCTCGCCGACGCCTCCGTCATGAACTCGATCAACGCGGACACCACCTCCTGAAGCCCCCCCGCCCCACTCACCACACAGCAGTCAGAAGGGCACAACCATCCGATGCGACTCGTCCTCGTCGGCCCGCCTGGCGCGGGCAAAGGCACCCAGGCAGCCCTGCTGAGCAGGGAGCTCGGTGTCCCTCACATCTCCACCGGTGACCTCTTCCGCCAACACATCAACGACCGGACACCACTTGGCCGCGAGGCCGAGCGCTACCTGGACGCCGGCGAGCTCGTACCCGACCACATCACCAACGACATGGTCCGCCGCCGCCTCGCGGAAGACGACGCACGCGAGGGCTTCCTCCTGGACGGCTTCCCCCGCACCATCCAACAGGTCGACGTGCTCTCGGACATCCTCGCCGAGAACGGCGCAGAGCTGAACGCGGTACTGGAGTTCAGCGTCCCCGAGCACATCGTGGTGGCCCGGCTGCTGGGCCGCGGCCGCCCCGACGACACCGAAGACGTCATCAAGCACCGCCAACAGGTCTATCGCGACGAGACCGCGCCCCTGCTCGACTCCTACATCGGGATCCACGTGAAGGTCCACGCCGTAGGCCCGGTCGAAGAGATCGCCGAACGGGTACTTAGCACCATCGCCACGCGCTCGTAACCAGTCGGCCGCCCCCAGTGCTGAGTGAGCGTCATATCCATGCCACCAATCGGCCCCGGGCGTCGTGATGATGACCCAGCGATTGACTTACGAGGTCCAAGGCGGCGCGCATGGACGACGGCGATCCGGTCGTTCTCTCCCGGGGCCCGCTGGCGGATGGCAAGTCCTGGCGTTCATAGCGGGCGGGCTTCCTCACCGGGGGGTCCCGGAGCTCACACACGCTCTGTGTCAACTCCGACGCTACGGAGACCCTGGCCTGCCCTGACTTCCCACCGGGTTGCAAGGACCCCCTCCATACGGACGGGGCCGGACCCCCGTAGGCAGTCCGGCCTCATCTCCGCCACCGCCTGCGCCAAACGGTGGCCGTTGAGCACCTGTGGAGGGCGGCTCGTCATCCTGGTACGTCGGCTCCCGTCGGCAGCGGCGGTTCGGCAGTGATGTGCTCCAGTTCGTCCTCGGTGAGGAGCCGGGACCTGAGCAGGAACCGCACGCCCTCGGGGGCTTCCAGAGAGAACCCGCCGCCCCTGCCGGCGACCAGGTCGACGGTGAGGAAGGTGTGCTGCCAGTACCGGTACTGGTCGGCACTCATCCAGAACGGCGTATCACCGGCCACCCGGCCGAGCAGCACATCGGCCCCGCCGACCCGGAACTCACCGCGTGGGTAGCACATCGGTGCGCTGCCGTCGCAGCAGCCGCCGGACTGATGGAACATCACCGGCCCGTGCTGCCCGGTCAGCCGCCGCACCATGTCCTCGGCGGCCGGCGTGAGCCGGACGCGTGGGGTGCGGGCAGCGGCGCGGGCACCCATCAGAAGAATCCGAGCTTCTGGGCGGAGTAGCTGACCAGCAGGTTCTTCGTCTGCTGGTAGTGGTCGAGCATCATCTTGTGGTTCTCGCGGCCGATCCCGGACTGCTTGTAGCCGCCGAAGGCGGCGTGTGCCGGGTAGGCGTGGTAGCAGTTCGTCCACACGCGGCCCGCCTGAATGGCGCGCCCGGCCCGGTACGCGGTCGTGCCGTCCCGGGTCCACACGCCCGCGCCGAGCCCGTACAGCGTGTCATTGGCGATCTTGATCGCGTCGGCGAAGTCCGTGAACCGTGCCACGGCCACCACCGGGCCGAAGATCTCCTCCTGGAAGACCCGCATGTGGTTGCCGCCCTCGAAGATGGTGGGCCGGACGTAGTAGCCGCCCTCCAGCTCACCGCCGAGCTCGGCGCGCGCCCCGCCGGTCAGGATGCGGGCGCCCTCCTGCTTGCCGATGTCCAGATACGAGAGGATCTTCTCGAGCTGGTCATTGGACGCCTGGGCCCCGATCATGGTGTCGGTGTCCAGCGGATGGCCTTGGGTGATCTTCTCCGTACGGGCCACGGCCGCGTCCATGAACGCCTGGTAGTGGCCCTCTTGGACCAGCGCGCGGGAGGGACACGTGCACACTTCGCCCTGGTTGAGGGCGAACATCGTGAACCCTTCCAGAGCCTTGTCCAGGAAGTCGTCGTCGGTGGCCGAGACATCGTCGAAGAAGATGTTCGGGCTCTTGCCGCCGAGTTCCAGCGTGACCGGGATCAGATTCTCGCTCGCGTACTGCATGATCAGCCGGCCGGTCGTGGTCTCCCCGGTGAAGGCGACCTTCGACACGCGCGGGCTGGAGGCCAGCGGCTTTCCGGCTTCCACCCCGAAGCCGTTGACGATGTTGACCACGCCCGGCGGCAGCAGATCGGCGACCAGGCTCATCCAGACATGGATGGAGGCGGGCGTCTGCTCGGCCGGCTTGAGGATCACCGCGTTGCCCGCGGCCAGCGCCGGGGCGAGCTTCCAGGTGGCCATCAGGATCGGGAAGTTCCACGGGATGATCTGGGCGACCACGCCCAGCGGCTCATGGAAGTGGTACGCGACCGTGTCGTCGTCGATCTCGGAGAGGCTGCCCTCCTGGGCCCGGATCGCCCCCGCGAAGTAGCGGAAGTGATCGATGGCCAGCGGGATGTCGGCGGCCAGCGTCTCCCGCACCGGCTTGCCGTTCTCCCAGCTCTCCGCCACCGCGAGCTCTTCGAGGTGCTGTTCCATCCGGTCGGCGATCCGGTTCAGCACGGCTGCCCGCTCGGCGGGCGCGGTACGGCCCCAGGCGGGGGCGGCCGCGTGGGCGGCGTCCAGAGCCCGCTCTACGTCCTCGGCGGTGCCCCGGGCGATCTCCGTGAACGGCTGCCCGTTGACGGGGGTCGGGTTCTCGAAGTAGCGGCCCTGGGCGGGCGGTACGTACTCGCCACCGATCCAGTGGTCGTAGCGTGGCTGATAGCTGACGACCGAGCCCTCGGAGCCCGGGTTTGCGTAACGCGTCATGGGCGGCCCTCTCGTGGTGGTGGTCCCTCACTGGTCCCTGTCGACGACGAGGCTAGACACCGCTACGTTGCACGGACGTTGCGTCCCGGCGAGCGACTCCGGCCAGTCCGTACATCTCGCGCAGCCGCCGCACCCGCGCCGCCGGTGCGGCCCGGTCGGGCGCGTGCGGCGGAAGGGCGGTCAGCAGTGCCTCCGCCACCTCCAGATCGTCCTCGCCCCACGGCGTCTGCGCCCACCGCCGCAGCAGCTCCGGATCGCCGCGGGACAGCACGGCCCGCCGCACCCCGTCCTCCAGCACCCGGCGCGTCCGGCACACCCCCGGCGCCTCCGACAGCGGCAGCAGCGGCCCCGGATACGCCCGCAGGGCCGTATACGCGTCACCGGCCGCCAACTCCTCGCTCACCGCCGCCATATCGGTGCGTACGGACTCGCGCAACCGGTACGGACGCGACCCGAGCAGCGGACCCACCAGCCGGCGCAGCCGCGACAGCTCGGCGCGCAGCGTCACCGGGGACTGCCGGTCCGCCCGGGGCCCGTACAGCTCCAGCGCCAGCCGGTCTCCGGTCAGCCCCTCCGGATGGCTCGCCAGCAGCACCATGATCTCGCTGTGCCGCCGCCCGAGCCGCAGCCGCCGGCCGTCGGTGACCAGCAGCGCCTCATCGCGCCCCAGCGCCGTCAGACAGATCCGCGGCCCCCGCGCCCGCGGCGCCTCCGCGGCCAGCTGGGCCTCGGCGGCGCGCGCGGTCGCCTGCACCAGGGCCAGACTGTGCGGGGCGGCCAGATGGTCGCCGCCGGTCAGATCCACCGCGCCCAGCAGCCGCCCGGTGTGCGGATCGTGGACGGGGGCGGCGGCGCAGGTCCACGGCTGCACACTGCGGTTGAAGTGCTCCGTGGCGAAGATCTGCACCGCATGGTCCACGGTGAGGGCCGTCCCGGGCGCGTTGGTGCCGGCGTGGGACTCGTCCCAGCGCGCCCCGGCCACGAAGTTCATCCGCTCGGCCCGGTCGCGTACCCCCGTATGCCCCTCCACCCACAGCATGCGCCCCTGCTCGTCGCAGACCGCGAGCAGATGGGCCCCCTCGTACGCGATGGTCCCCAGCAGCTCCCGGAACAGCGGCATCACCCGGGCCAGCGGATGCTCAGCCCGGTACGCCTCCAACGCGTCGTCCGACAGATCGATCGGCGCCACGCACTCCTGTGCGACCCGTGCGTCGACCGAACGCCGCCAGGACTCCGCCACCACGGGGCGCACCGTCGGGCCCACCGCGCCCTCGATCAGAAACGCCTCATGGGCGCGGCGAACGGCGCGGGTGCGCTCCGCCGGGTCGGCGCCGGACACCATCGCCAGCCAGGGATTGACCACGGGTCCTCATTCAGCGGTACGGAGGGGCGGGTGAGTCGGTCAGGTGGGCGGGGACGGGGCGGGTGCGACGCCGGGCGGTGAGGCATAGCCGCAGGAGTGACAGATCTTCCACCCGTCCTGATTGACGGCGAGTTGGCCGCCACAGCTCGGGCACTGCTCGGAGCTCATGATCGATCCTTTGGTTCATGCGCACCGGGCGGTGTGGGCCGCCCGTGCGCCACATTTCCTTGTGAGGCGGATGCCCCGCAATAGTCAGAACAAGCCGCGTTCAGGTACGGGGCCCGGTCGGCCCCCGTTCACGCGGGCTTACGGCGCGTGAGCTCCCCCCGGCGTCGCCGCGCGCCGCGCGGGTGCGGCCATGAGGGCGTCAGGGAAGCGGGCCACGGGCTACGGGGGCTGCGGGCCACGGGCTACGGGGGCTGCGGGCCACGGTGCTCGCGGCGGTCTGCGCGCTGTCCGTACGAGGCGGGCCCTGCCCTCGGGTGTCATACGGGCGTGCGCCTCGGCGATGCCCGGCCGCTCGGCGACGGAGCGGGCGGCGGCCTCACTGTGGCCGCTCGCGAGGACGGGCCGGGGTCCGAGCCGCCTGAGGTGGTCGATCGTGCGGTAGCCGCCGGAGCGGAGGCTGTCGCCGAGGGCGACGACGGCCTCGGCGCGGGCCTCCACCGGCAGGTGCACGGCGGTGTGACCGTGCCGCTCGGCGGCCCGTACGGCGTCGTCGAGCACGGACGGCAGCCGGACCGGGCGGTCCGCCGGGACGCGGCCGGGAGCCGGACGGCCTCCGCGACCGATACCCCCGCGCGCTCGGAAGGGAGTCACGGGGCACCGGCCGCGCACCGTCATGCCGTCGGGCGGGGAGCCGGATCGCGGCTCCCCGCCCGAGGCGTACGGGTCCGGTCAGCTGATGGACTTGATCAGCTCACCATTGGAGGTGTCGCCGCTGAGCTCCCAGAAGAAGGTGCCGCCCAGGCCCTGCTGCTGCTTGTAGCTCATCTTGCCGGTGATGGTGGAGGGGGTGTCGTAGCTCCACCACTGGCTGCCGCAGTGCGCGTACGCCGTCCCGGCGACCGTGCCGGTGGCCGGGCAGGCGCTCTTGAGCACCTTGTAGTCCTCGATGCCCGCCTCGTAGGTGCCGGGGGCGGCGCCGGTCGCCGTGCCGCCGGGGGCGTCCTGGGTGACGCCGGTCCAGCCGCGCCCGTAGAAGCCGATACCCAGCAGCAGCTTCGAGGCGGGGACGCCGAGTCCCTTGAGCTTCTGGATGGCGGCGTCGGTGGTGAAGCCCTGCTGCGGAAGGCCGCTGTAGGAGGTGAGCGGGGAGTGCGGGGCGGTCGGGCCCTGTGCGGCCCAGGCGCCGAAGAAGTCGTACGTCATCGGGTTGTACCAGTCGACGTACTGCGCCGCGCCCGCGTAGTCGGCGGCGTCGATCTTGCCTCCGGACGAGGCGTCCGCGGTGATCGCCGCGGTCACCAGGTTGGACTGACCGAACTTGGCGCGCACCGCGGCCATCAGGTTCTTGAAGGCGTCCTGGCCGCTGCTGTCGCAGGTGTTGCCGCAGGCGTTGGGGTACTCCCAGTCGATGTCGATGCCGTCGAAGACATCCGCCCAGCGCGGGTCCTCGACCAGGTCGTAGCAGGACTGGGCGAAGGCGGTGGGGTTCTTGGCGGCCTCGGCGAACCCGGACGACCAGGTCCAGCCGCCGAAGGACCACAGCACCTTGAGGTTCGGGTGCAGCTTCTTCAGCTTGCGCAGCTGGTTGAAGTTGCCGCGCAGCGCGCCCGCGTCCCAGGTGTCCGCCGTGCCGTCGACGCTGGACGCGGCGTCGTACGCCTTGTCGTAGTCGGCGTAGGCGTCGCCGATGGCGCAATTGCCGCCGGTGACATTGCCGAAGGCGTAGTTGATGTGGGTCAGCTTGGCGGCCGACCCGGAGGTCTCGATGTTCTTGACGTGGTAGTTCCGCTGGTATATGCCCCATTCGGTGAAGTAGCCGACCACTTTGTTGCCGGCTGCCTTGGTGCCCGGCGTGGCGGCCTTTCCGGCCTTGGGGGCGGCCTTCGCCGTGGCCCCGCGGGGTTCACCGGCCACGGCCGAACCCGCGAGCAGAGTGGCGGCCAGTACCGCCGTACAGATCGCCGCGAGCGCGGCGAGCAGTCCGCGTGGTCTGAGCATGGAATCTCCTCGGTGGGGGGTGAGGGGAGTGAGGTGCCCGACGACCTGATCAAAGCTTGACATGAACGCGCAGGGCACGGTGGGGAAACGGTAGAAGGACTAGACCAGTGGGGTCAATGGTTCGGACCAATGCGCTCCGCGCCCGCAAAGTTGGTTGAAGATCGACCAACCGGTGACGGAAGGCCCCCGATCGGGCATACTCCAACCGCCGCAGTGCAGGTCACCACCCGCTCGAGACCCGACGGGGGCGGACCGGCGGTGCGACACCACCCGGCGGCGCCGCCACAACCCGGCGTACGC
Organism: Streptomyces sp. NPDC005393; assembly: GCF_040606675.1. Classification (NCBI taxonomy): domain Bacteria; kingdom Bacillati; phylum Actinomycetota; class Actinomycetes; order Kitasatosporales; family Streptomycetaceae; genus Streptomyces; species Streptomyces sp. NPDC005393. Next base: position 162,503 of record NZ_JBEXFG010000008.1, read on the forward strand.
CGCCGCCGCGCCCGACAAGGGGAGAGGAGAGCGCCGCCATGACCGACCACGGCCCGCAGCCGGTGGAACGCGAGCTGCCCACCGAGGAGGCCCGCGACCTGATCTCGCTCGTCCGCGAGCTGATCGAGCGGGAGATCAAGCCCCATGCCGCCGAGGAGGAGGCCGCCGGCCGCTTCCCCCGCGAGCTGTTCACCCTGCTGTCCGAATCCGGGCTGCTGGGGCTCGTCCACCCCGAGGAGTTCGGCGGCGGCGACCAGCCCTACGAGGTCTATCTGCAGGTCCTCGAGGAGCTCGCCGCGGCCCGCCTCACCGTCGGCCTCGGCGTCAGCGTCCACACCCTGGCCTGCCATGCGCTCGCGCGCTACGGCAGCAAGGAGCAGCTGACCGAGCACCTTCCCGCGATGCTGGGCGGCGGACTGCTCGGCGCGTACTGCCTCTCCGAGCCCTCCTCCGGCTCCGACGCCGCCGGGCTCACCACCCGGGCCACCCGGGACGGCGACGGCTGGACGCTGGAGGGCACCAAGGCGTGGATCACCCACGGCGGCATCGCCGACTTCTACACCGTGCTCGCCCGCACCGGCGCCGAGCGCACCCGTGGCATCAGCGCCTTCCTCGTCCCCGGCGACGCCCCCGGGCTCTCGGCCGCCACACCCGAGCACAAGATGGGCATGAACGGCTCGCCGACCGCCCAGATCCACCTCGACGGCGTCCGGATCCCCGACGCCCGCCGGCTCGGCGAGGAGGGGCAGGGGTTCGCGATCGCCCTGTCCGCCCTCGACGCGGGGCGTCTGGGCATAGCGGCCTGTGCCATCGGCGTCGCCCAGGCGGCGCTGGACGAGGCGCTCGCGTACACCGCGCAGCGCCGGCAGTTCGGCCGGCCGATAGCCGACTTCCAGGGCCTGCGCTTCACGCTCGCCGACATGGCCACCCAGATCGAGGCCGGGCGCGCGCTGTACCTGACGGCGGCGCGGCTGCGGGACGCGGGGCGGCCGTTCTCCAAGCAGGCGGCGATGGCCAAGCTGTTCTGCACCGACGCCGCGATGCGGATCACCACCGACGCCGTCCAACTGCTGGGCGGATACGGCTACACGGTGGACTTCCCGGTCGAGCGCTATATGCGTGAGGCCAAGGTGCTGCAGATCGTGGAGGGCACCAACCAGATCCAGCGCGTCGTCATCGCCCGCAGCATCGCGGGCCCGGAGAGCCGCTAAGGGTCAGAATCGGTCACCCCCCGGCTGAGGGCGCCTCCCAGCGGTGCTGGGGGGCGAGCCGAGGGGGTGCGCCGCGGTCGAAAAGGAGAGCGCGCGAAGGCCGCGAGGAACGAGTGGCCGTGCACGGTCGACTGTCGACAGGGGCTGAAGTGCCCCGGAGGCGAACCGAGCCCTAAAAAGGGCGCGGGGGGCGCGCCCCGGGGCCACCGATGTGCGAGAACGGCTGCATCCGCCAGTCCAGGCCCTCCGGCAGCGTCAGCAGCAGCGCGGCGTCCTGCTCATGGGCGTCAAGCGTCGCGTCCGCGGGCAGGGCGTCCGCCGCTTTGCGCCCGGTGCCGGCACACACCGTGAGGCCGAACGGATCCCACGGGGAGGAGCACAGGGCGTGCTCCGGAAGAACGTCCTCGTCCGCGAGGAGCGCGATGGGGCGCGCGCAGTCCGGGCAGGTGACCCGGAACATCTCATAGGTCTCGTTATCGTCGGTATCCATGTCGCCTTCGTCGAGGCGCTCAAGATAGGGCATGAGTTTCCCCCTCGGGTGAGCCGGCCAGGCGCGTCGGCCTCGACCACAGCAAGCATTTCCCTCGGCGCCGTACAGGTAATCGTGGCACCCGCCAGGACACTCGTGAGTAGATGTGGTGTTCATCACATGCCCGCCGCAGGTGCGCCCGAACCAGGGGCCTCTGTCCGTTGCGCGCCACCCGCTGTGCCGGAGGGCCCCCGACCACATAAGGTGATCGGCTGTGGAGGAGTTGGACAGACAAATCGTGGAGCTGCTCGTCAAGGACGGGCGGATGAGCTACACGGACCTGGGCAAGGCCACCGGCCTGTCCACATCGGCCGTGCATCAGCGGGTCCGCCGCCTGGAACAGCGGGGTGTGATCCGCGGCTATGCCGCCGTCGTCGACCCGGAGGCCGTGGGGCTTCCCCTGACCGCCTTCATCTCGGTCAAACCCTTCGACCCCAGTGCCCCCGACGACATCTCCGAGCGGCTCGCCGAGGTGCCCGAGATCGAGGCGTGCCACAGCGTCGCGGGCGATGAGAACTACATCCTCAAGGTGCGGGTCGCCACGCCGCTGGAGCTGGAGCATCTGCTGAGCCGGATCCGCTCGCTGGCCGGCGTCTCCACCCGCACCACCGTCGTCCTCTCCACCCCCTACGAGGCGCGCCCGCCGCGCGTCTGAACAACCGACCCCGCGAGGCCCCCGCCGTGACCCACCCGACCCCCGACCCCGAGCCGGCCGCCGCCGCCGAAGGCCGTACCGTCCTGCTGCGCGGCGGTGAGGTTCACAGTCCCGCCGATCCGTTCGCGACCGCGATGGTCGTCGAGCGCGGCACCATCGCCTGGGTCGGCTCCGAGGGCGCCGCGGACAGTTTCGCGGACGGCGTGGACGAGGTGATCCAGCTGGACGGGGCGCTGGTGACCCCCGCGTTCACCGATGCGCATGTGCACACCACCGCGACCGGGCTCGCCCTCACCGGCCTCGACCTCTCGGACGCCCGTACGCTCGCCGACGCGCTCACGCGGGTGCGCGCCCACGCCGCCGCCCGCCCCGCCGACCGGATCCTGCTCGGCCAGGGCTGGGACGCCAGCCGCTGGCCCGAGGGACGCCCGCCGTCCCGTACCGAGCTCGACGAGGCCACCGGCGGCCGGCCCCTCTACCTCAGCCGGGCCGATGCGCACTCCGCCGTCGTCACCACCGCGCTGCTCGACCTCGTCCTGGACGTGACCGGCCTGGCCGGCTACCGCCCCGACGCGCCCCTGACCGCCGCCGCCCACCACGCCGTGCGTGCCGCCGCCCACGCGAGCGTGACCGCGACCCAGCGCACCGACGCCCAGCGCGCCGCCCTCGCCCGCGCCGCCTCGTTCGGCATCGGCTCCGTCCATGAGTGCGCGGGCCCCGACATCTCCTCCGAGGACGATCTCACCGGGCTGCTGCGGCTCGCTGCCGAGGAGCCCGGCCCGCGGGTCCACGGCTACTGGGCCGAGGCCGCGAGCAGCGTCGCCGACCTGGACAAGGTGCGCGCGCTCGGCGCCATCGGCGCGGCCGGTGACCTCTTCGCCGACGGCGCGCTCGGCTCGCATACGGCGTGTCTCCACCAGCCGTACGCCGACGCGCCGCACACCGGCACCGCCTATCTCGACCGCGCGGCCGTCGCCGCCCATGTCACCGCCTGCACCGAGGCAGGGGTCCAGGCCGGGTTCCACGCCATCGGCGACGCCGCCGTCACGGCCGTCGTCGAGGGCGTACGGGCCGCCGCCGACAAGGTCGGCCTCGGCCGCGTCCGCGCCGCCCGGCACCGCGTCGAACACGCCGAGATGCTCACACCCGAGACCATCGCGGCCTTCGCCGAACTCGGCCTCACCGCCTCCGTGCAGCCCGCCTTCGACGCCGCCTGGGGCGGCGGGCAGGGCATGTACGCCCAGCGGCTCGGCCCCGGGCGGGCCCGCACCCTCAACCCGTACGCGGCGCTGCTGCGCGCCGGTGTGCCCCTGGCGCTCGGCTCCGACAGCCCCGTCACCCCGCTCGACCCCTGGGGCACTGTGCGCGCCGCCGCCTTCCACCGCACCCCCGAGCACCGGATCTCCGTACGCGCCGCCTTCACCGCCCACACCCGCGGCGGCTGGCGGGCCATCGGACGGGACGACGGGGGTGTGCTGGTGCCCGGCGCGCCCGCCGACTACGCGATCTGGCGGAGCGGCGAGCTCGTCGTCCAGGTCCCCGACACGCGCGTCGCCGGATGGTCGACCGATCCGCGCTCGGGCACGCCCGGTCTGCCCGACCTCACCCCCGGCGGTCAACTGCCCGTGTGCGTGCGCACGGTGGTGTCCGGGCGTACGGTCCATCTCCGCCCGGACGAGTGACGCGCGGGTCCCTCGTACCGCCGAACGATGATCCCCCGGCCTGTTGTGCCATCTGAACACCGTCCGTACTGACCTGGTCATTTGAGGAAACGGCGCAGGTCATGCGGCTGTTGACAGGGTGCGGTCGGTGGCCGGTAGGTTCGGCCGAGTCCACCACTGGACGCCCGACCGGGGAGTCTTCACGCAGTCGTCGAACGCCGCTGGGCCAGAGGGAGACGCGCCACACCGGTGCGCCACCACTGGGAGCCAGGTCCAGCGCACGGGGGCGAGGGAGGGATCGCCGGGTCGGCAGGTGCGACCCGGGAGGGGCCCGGACGCTCAGTAGACAACGGCTCTCGGTCGACCCGCAGCCGGCGGGTCCCAGGTCGGCCCGAAGGGCGTCGGGCCCCCACTCCGCACGCGCACACGGCGGACCGCCCCCGGTCGCGGGTGCGGCGCCGCCGAGTCCGGGAACCCCCGCCACGGCCGAAGCGTTCCGCACCCCGAGACCACTTTCCGCACCTCGGGGCGGGACCTTCGGGCCCGCGTTATACGGTCACCTCACCACAGCACGACTTGCAGGAAGGCCGCACCGTGCCCTCGGGTTCCGACACCACCGCCGAAGCCGCCTCGTCCGGACCGGACGCAGGCCGGCCGGCCGCAGACCGCCCGGCCGCCCGGCCAGGGCCCGCCGCCGCGCCCCGCGACGGCGGCGGGGAGGCCGCGGGGTCCGCGTCCGGGCCCGCCGCCGCGCCCGCGTCCCCCGAGGGGGAGCGGCCCGGCCGGCTGCGCCGCCTGGGCGCTCTGGCCTGCCGTGAGGCGCGGCGCAGCGCGCTCGCGGCCGTGAGCGGTCTCGCGCTCGGCTTCGCCTTCCCGCCGTTCGGGGTGTGGCCGCTGTCCCTGCCGGCCGTGGCCGCCCTCGCCCTGCTCACCCACGGCCGGACCGCCCGCCAGGGCGCCTGGACGGGCTTCGCCTTCGGGGTGCCGTTCTTCGTCCTGCTGCTGAAGTGGCTCAGCGTCGTCGGATGGGACGCGGTGGTGGGCCTGTCCGTCATCGAGGCGGCCTTCCTCGCGCTGATGGGCGCCGGTCTCGCCCTGGTCTCCCGGCTGCCGGTGCGGGCCCTGTGGCCGCTGTGGACGGCCTGTCTGTGGGTCGCCGAGGAGTGGGCCCGCGACCGGGTGCCCTTCGGCGGCTTCCCCTGGGGGCGGCTGGCCTTCGCGAACACCGGGTCGCCCTTCACCCCGCTTGCGGCGCTCGGCGGCGCCCCGCTGGTCAGCTTTGGCGTCGCGCTCGCGGGCGGGGCGCTCGCCGCCGCCGCGCTCACCCTGTGGCGGCTGCGCGCCGCCGGGGGCCTCTCGCCGCGCGGCGCCCTGCCCGCCGCCGGGGCGGTGGCCGCCGCCGCGGCCGTGACCGTGTCCGGGTACGCCGTGCCCATCCCCACCGCCGCCGACGACTCGGTCGACATCGCCGTGGTCCAGGGCAATGTGCAGCAGGCCGGTATGGACTTTCTGGGCCGCCCCATGAAGATCCTCAACAATCATGTGGACGCCACCCTCGGCCTGGCGAAGGACATCAAGGCGGGCCGGATCAAAAAGCCCGACCTCGTCATATGGCCGGAAAACGCCTCCGACCTGGATCCCTTCGAGTACCGGGAGGCCTACGCCCGGATCGACGGGGCCGTGAAGGCACTCGGCGTCCCGGTGCTGGTCGGCGCCCTGGTGGACCACCCCGCCAAGAAGGGCTATGTGGAGAACCAGGGCATCGTCTGGGACCCGAAGAGCGGACCCGGCGCCTCGTACACCAAGCAGCACCCGGTGCCCTTCGGCGAGTACGTGCCGTTCCGCCAGGAGCTCAGCAAGGTCATCACCCGGCTCCAGCGGGTGCCGCGCGACTTCTACCCCGGCGACCACACGGGTCTGCTGAAGGTCGGCCCGGCCCGGCTGGGCGATGTGATCTGCTTCGAGGTCGCGTACGACGAGATCGTCCGCGACACGGTCAACGCGGGCGCCCGCGCGATCGTCGTCCAGACGAACAACGCCACCTACGGGCGCAGCGGCCAGCCCGAGCAGCAGCTGGTCATGTCCCGGCTGCGGGCGATCGAGCACGGCCGTCCGGTGATCACGGCGGCCACGAGCGGTATCAGCGCGGTCGTCTCGCCGGATGGCACGATCGAGCAGCGGACGAAAGAATTCACGCAAGATGTGCTCACCGCGCGCATCCCGCTGCGTGACGGCACGACCCTCGCCGACCGCGTCGGTGCGATCCCCGAGTGGGTGCTCGCTATGGTGGGCGTTCTGTCCTGCGCGGCCGCGATCATGATCGGCCGTCGGGGACGTACGGACGAGAAGGGGCAGTAGCCGTGAGCGACGCACGCGAGGCGGGGGAGCCGCGCACCGAGGCTGAGCAGCCGGGCACCGAGGGCATGGATCCGGAGCCGCGCCGCACCAGCCAGGACGACGGTGGTCAGCGGAAGTACGGTCCGCTCGGCACGACCTTGGTGATCATCCCGACCTACAACGAGGCGGAGAACATCAAGCTGATCGTCGGGCGGGTCCGGGAGTCCGTGCCCGACGCGCACATCCTCGTCGCGGACGACAACAGCCCGGACGGCACGGGCAAGGTCGCCGACGAGCTCGTGGTCGAGGACGACCATGTCCATGTGCTGCACCGCAAGGGCAAGGAGGGCCTCGGCGCCGCCTATCTGGCCGGTTTCCGCTGGGGCATCGAGCACGGCTACGGCGTCCTCGTGGAGATGGACGCCGACGGCTCGCACCAGCCCGAGGAGCTGCCCCGGCTGCTCACCGCGCTCAAGGGGGCGGATCTGGTGATCGGTTCGCGCTGGGTGCCCGGCGGCCGCATCGTCAACTGGCCCAAGTCCCGCGAGTTCATCTCCCGTGGCGGCAGTACGTACTCCCGGCTGCTGCTCGATGTGCCGATCCGCGATATGACGGCCGGCTACCGCGCGTTCCGCAAGGAGACCCTCGAAGGTCTCGGCATGGAGGCCGTCGCCTCCCAGGGGTACTGCTTCCAGATCGACCTGGCCTGGCGCGCGATCAAGGCGGGCTTCCATGTGATCGAGGTGCCGGTCACCTTCATCGAACGGGAGCGCGGGGAGAGCAAGATGAGCCGTGACATCGTCACGGAGGCGGCGTGGCGGGTCATGTCCTGGGGTGTGGGCTCCCGGGTGAACAAGATTCTGGGCCGCAAGGACGGGTAGCCGCCGCCCCGATAACGCGGCAGCCGGCGGCGCACGGTGGTACAGCGCTCGGAGTAGTCCCGCAGGCGTCTTCCGGCCCCTTCCCGGACACTGAAGGCGGAAGGAGGCGGAACATGGCTAAATCGACCATGAAGAGCGGCAAATCCGCCACGCCGCGCCGGACGATGGACCGTAAGGGTGCCAAGTCCGGCGGTGGCATTGAGGCGCGGACCAAGGAAGAGCTGTACCGCGAGGCCAAGAAGGCCGGCATCGAGGGCAGGTCGCAGATGTCGAAGAGCCAGTTGATCTCGGCCCTTCGCGACCGCTGAGACCGGTCGGGGCTCCCCCTGCCGGCGCCCCCTCCGCCTTGCGTGTCCGGTACGGGGCCGGCAGGGGAACGCCTATCGGACGCCGGGGGACGGTGAGCGCGGCGGACGGCTGGCTGCTGGCGGCGCTGGTGCCGCTGCTGGCCCTCGCGCCGGTCCTGTGGTGGATCGCCAGCGGCGAGCCGAAGGACCGGCTGATCGCCCAGAACCTCACCTCGCTGCCGGCCGGCCTCTCCGTCCTGCCGGCCGCCCAGGGCCTCGGCCGCCCCTCGTGTGATCCGCGGCGTTGATCCGCGGCCCCGGGGTCCGGGTCCCGTCCGGGCCCGGGCACACTTGGATGCATGATGACCGGACCGTCGCAGCCAACCGACCCGACCCGCCCGAAGCGCTCACGTGCCCGCACCTTCCTGCCGCTGGGGATCGCCGCCTGGCTGGTGCTGGAGATCTGGCTGCTGACCGTGGTGGCGCGGGCGGCCGGCGGGCTGACCGTGTTCCTGCTGCTGGTCGCGGGCGCGGTCGTGGGCGCGGCCGTGGTCAAGCGCGGGGGCCGCCGGGCCTGGCAGAGCCTGACTCAGTCCATGCAGCCGGGGGCCCGGGCGGGGGAGCCGTCGGCGCGGGCCGGAAGCTCCTTCACGATGCTCGGCGGGCTGCTGCTGATGATGCCGGGGCTGATCTCCGACGTGGCCGCGCTGCTGTGTCTGTTCCCGCCGACCCAAGCGCTGCTGCGGCGCCGCGCCGAGGGCGCGTTGTCGCGCCGGCTGGGATACGTGCCGGGGTCGCCGTCCGACCCCTTCCGGCAGGCCAGGGAGGGCCGGGAGGGCGGGGAGCGCCCGCAGGAGGGCAAGGTCATCCAGGGCGAAGTGATCCGGGACGACGAAGTGGTCCGGGACGGCGACGTGATGCGGGACGACAAGGACGGCGGCGACGTGATGCGGGACGACAAGGACGGCTGAGTCCACGGCGCATCAGCGCGCGCAAGGGCCGGGGCCACTGCTCAGCAGTGGCCCCGGCCCTTGCGCGTCAGTGCTGCCCTACTGGTCAGGCAGACTTACGGGTGTCCCGCGGATGCACGGCGATGTTCATGGCACCGGAGCGCAGAACCGCCAGCCGCTCGGCCAGCACCTCCTCCAGCTCCTCGCGGGTGCGCCGCTCCATGAGCATGTCCCAGTGCGTGCGCGCAGGCTTGCCCTTCTTCTCCTCAGGACCATCGCCGTCCACCAGGAGTGCCATGGCGCCGCACGCCTTGCACTCCCACTCCGGCGGGATCTCCGCCTCTACCGAGAACGGCATCTCGAATCGATGTCCGTTCTGGCATGCGTACTCCACCGCCTGGCGCGGGGCCAGATCGATGCCGCGGTCGGTCTCGTAGCTGGTCACCACGAGTCGCGTGCCGCGGAGAGCTCGCTCACTCATGAATCGTGCCTCCCGGGCTTGTCGCCCACAGGACAGGTGTCGCTGTCGTCGTCATCCGGTCAACGTCCGGTCGGCGGTGAAGATTCCCGTGTTGGGACATGCGTCGCCCGTCGTGCCGCCCCGTTGTTCTACCCACAGGCGCCCGGTTTGTCACATCTGGCAGCAGATGTCACCCAGCGTTTCTGGTACTTTAGCGCGCAGTAACGGTCCGCCTGGTAGGCCAAAGGCGTACACTACCCCTCCACCCGCTTGAGCTCTAAATCAGGTCCTTGATCCGGCCCTCCGTTCCGCCCCGGACCACCACGCCAGAGCCCTCCCCGGCGGGTGCGGGGATCGCGAAAAGGCGCAGGAAGAACTGTGACAGCGGCCCTATGGTCAGCGCGTACAGTACCGTGCCCACCCCCGCGGATCCGCCCAGGACGAGCCCCGTGGCCAGTACCGCCACCTCGATCCCCGTCCGCACCAGCCGGATCGACCGGCCGGTGCGCCGGTGCAGCCCCGTCATCAGACCGTCCCGCGGACCCGGCCCGAACCGCGCCGAGATATAGAGCCCGGTGGCCGCGCCGCACAGCACGATCGAGAAGGCCAGCAGCGGAATCCGCACCGCGAGCGCGCCCGGCGCCGGAACGAGCCACAAGGTGGCGTCCACCACCGGGCCGATCACCATGACATTGGACACCGTCCCCAGCCCCGGCCGCTGCCGCAGCGGAATCCACAGCAGGAGCACGGCGGCACCGACGATCATCGTCACCGTACCGAACGACAGCGGGGTGCGCTCGCTGATCCCCTGGTGAAAGACGTCCCAGGGGTCGAGCCCGAGCGTGGCGCGCAACTGAAGCGCCATGGACACGCCGTACAGGGTGAGCCCCAGATAGAGCTGGACAAGACGGCGGGGGAGGCGGTCGGACAACGCGTGCTCCTGGTGTGAGTGACGGGTGGCATGTCACTCTGTGGTCTGGAACCAGTCCAGTTCCATGGCCAATCCTGGAAAGGTGGACCGCATCCGATGAGTCCGTGGACGTCCGCGGTCGGGGCACCCCAACTGGCCCGGCTGCTCCGGTCACAGCACGCCCGCGACGGCGTGGCCGCCGAGGCGGTCACCTCCCTGACCGGAGCCCGCCGTGTCCCCGCCTACCGCGCCCTCGCCGACGGCGTACGGCTGCTCATCCTGGAGGGCCGGGTCCCGGTCGCGGCGCGCCTGCCCGCCGAGCGCGAGCTCGCCGCCGCGCTCGCCGTCAGCCGTACTACTGTCGCCGCCGCGTATGAGGCCCTGCGCGGTGAGGGGTTCCTGGAGTCGCGGCGGGGCGCCGGAAGCTGGACCGCCATGCCCGCCGGCAGCCCGCTGCCCACCCGGGGGCTCGATCCGCTGCCCCCGGAAGCCGCCGCCTCCGTGATCGACCTCGGCTGCGCCGCGCTGCCCGCCCCCGAGCCGTGGCTCACCCGCGCGATGCGCGGCGCCCTCGACGAACTGCCGCCGTACGCCCGCACCCACGGCGACTACCCCGCCGGACTGCCCGCCCTGCGCCAGGCGCTCGCCGACCGCTACACCGCCCGCGGCATCCCCACCATGCCCGAGCAGATCATGGTCACCACCGGCGCCATGGGCGCTGTCGCCGCCGCCTCCCGGCTGCTGGTCCGGCCCGGTGAGCGCGTCGCCGTCGAATCGCCCTCGTACGCCAACATCCTCCAGCTGATGCGGGAAGCGGGCGCCCGCCTCGTCCCCGTCGCGATGGCCGACCGGCTCGCGGGCTGGGACATCCCCTCCTGGCGCCACGTCCTGAGCGCCGCCTCGCCCCGGCTGGCCTACGTCGTCGCCGACTTCCACAACCCCACCGGCGCGCTCGCCACCGAGGAACAGCGCCGGCAGCTCGTCGACGCCGCCCGCTCGGCCGGGACCGTCCTGGTCGCCGACGAGACCATGGCCGAGCTGCGCCTGGACGACGAGGTGGAACTGCCCCGCCCCGTCTGCGCCTTCGACCCGGCCGGCAGCACCGTCATCACCGTCGGCTCGGCGAGCAAGTCCTTCTGGGCCGGACTGCGCATCGGCTGGGTCCGCGCCGCGCCCGAGATCATCCGCAGCCTCGTCGCCGCCCGCGCCTACGCGGACCTGGGCACGCCCGTCATCGAACAGCTCGCCGTCGCCTGGCTGCTGAACACCGGGGGCTGGGAAGAGGCCATCGACGTACGGCGCGCGCTCGCCCGCGGAAACCGTGACGCGCTCGTCGACGCCGTCCGGCGCCATCTCCCCGACTGGGAGTTCACCGTCCCCCACGGCGGCCTCACCCTCTGGGCCCGCACCGGCGGCCTCTCCGGCTCCCGCATCGCGGAGGCGGGCGCGCGGCTGGGAGTGCGGGTGCCGTCGGGGCCGCGCTTCGGGGTGGACGGGGCCTTCGAGGGATACGTACGGCTTCCCTTCACGGTCGGCGGAGCGGTGGCGGAGAAGGCCGCCACCCGTCTGGCGGCCGCCGTGGATTTGGTCGCCACGGGAGCCGCCACGGAGGCCGAATCGCCGCGCACGTACGTCGCCTGACCCAGGCCTTGCCGCGGCCCGCGCCGCGCCGCCGGGCGTGCGGCGCCGCCGGGCGTGCGGCGCCGGCTTCTCGGGTGCGGGCCGTGGGCGCCTGCGGCGGGTGGATTCCCCCACCCCGCCCCTTCCCGAAACCGGGGCTCTGCCCCAGCCCCCGTCGGGGCTGTGCCCCGGACCCTGTCGGGCGCCCCGGACCTTGTCGGGGCTGTGCCCGAGCCCCTGTCGGGGCTGTGCCCGGACCCTGTCGGGCGTCCCGGACCTTGTCGGGGCTGTGCCCGAGCCCCCGTCGGGCGTCCCGGACCTTGTCGGGGCTTTGCCCCCCCGTCGTGGCTGTGCCCCGGACCCTGTCGGGGCTGTGCCCGGACCCTTTCGGGGCTTTGCCCGAGCCCCCGTCAGGGCTGTGCCCCGGGCCCTGTCGGGGCCGTGCCCGGACCCTGTCGGGCGCCCCGGACCTTGTCGGGGCTTTGCCCCGGGCCCCGTCGGGGCTGGGCCCGGACCCCGCCGGGCGCCCCGGGCCCTGTCGGGGCTGTGCCCCAGCTCTCGTCGGGGGCTGGGCCGCCGGGCCCCGGGCGCCCTTCGGGCATGTCCTCAGCCTTCCCAGCTACCGCTGGGAGGCGCCCCCCTGACGGGCTGGGTTTGCCCGTCAGGGCTGTATTCCGGCTCGGGGCGGCGCCCCGAGCCCAGTCCCTCCGGCGTTTGAGGAGCGGGGTCCGGGGCGGAGCCCCGGCGGGGGTCTGGGGGCGCGGCCCCCTGTTCGGGAAGGTGCGGGAAGGGGCGGGGTGGGGGCTCCGCCCACCGCAGGCGCCACGGCCCGCACCGGGGAGCCGGGCCCGCCAGGGGCCGGGGCTAGCCCGATCCTCCGCACATGACCGATTCGGATGAACTGATGATGTGGCCGGTGTCTCGGCGGGTTGTGGATCGTTGGGCTGGACGTGCCGAT